>NZ_JBFULD010000267.1:0-5986 GCF_056400505.1 Terrabacter sp. P5_B1 | reverse complement strand
CATCCCGGGCTACGACCTCCTCAAGTCGCTGTGGACCCCGGTCAAGGGCCTCGGCACCGCAGTCGGTCTGCTCGGCACGAGCATGAAGATCCGCAACTTCCTGTCCAACCTCTCCGGCTGGGACAAGGACCTCGGGCTCATCAAGAACCTCTCGCAGGCGTGGAAGACGGGACACCTCGCCGAGTTCGGGGACGCCCTCAACCCGAGGAACTGGGGCACGCTCTCGCGCTTCATGCCGTCGCTGGCCGAGGGCGGGGCACTCACCCGCACGCTGGCCGGCGTCGGCAAGGCGCTCGGTCCGCTCGGCGTGGTGTTCGGCGGTTTCACGGTCGCCAACGACATCTCCGAGCACCACTACGGTCGGGCCGGCTACGACTCCGTCATGACCGGCCTCGGTGCCGCGGCCCTGATGACCCCGCCGCCCGTCGACGTCGTGTGCGGTATCGCCGCCGGCGGCATGGCGGTGGGCCAGCTCGTCCACGACAACTGGGGCGCGATCTCCGACTTCACCTCCGACGCGACCCACGCCGTCGGGAACTTCACGTCCGACGCCGTCGACGCGGTGGGCGACGTCGCGTCCGACGCCGGTCACGCCATCAGCGACGTCGCCGACAAGGCGTGGCCCTTCTGACCGGTGGCCCGGACCCCGGGAGGCGAGAGCCCGGGGCACCCGGCATTGTTGACGAGACGACGAACGACCCATCCGAACGACTCACAGCGCGACCCACCCGGACACGACCGGGACCGACCGAGGAGAACCATGGCTGACCTGATGAAGGGCACCCCGCTCGAGGGCTTCGAGCTGCCTGACGACGTCTTCGGGCTGGGGGCCGCCGAGCTGGCATACCTCATGTCGCGCCACGAGACCCCTGCCGGGGAGCGCTCGCGGCGCCTGCTCATGCTCGACCCGCGGTCCGCCGAGGATGCTGCCCTGCTCGCCGGGGCCTCCAGCCTCGCCTCTCGCGGCTGGCTGACCCTCGAGGACGACGGGGCCGCCGAGACGCGCTCCAACGCCGCCCTGGTGGAGTATGCCGTCGGCGCGGCCACGCGGTGGACCCGCGTCGGCCTCGTGGGCGAGAACGTCAGCCAGCTGGACTTCGCGGTGCTCGTCGAGTCCGACACCGTCGTCGCGCTCATGCAGCCCCGCCAGCTCGCCTCGTGGTTCATCCGCCTCGGTGAACGCAGCGGCGACGTGGGTGCGCTCGTCACGGGCCTGGTCCGTGAGCGCTTCGACGCCAACCCGCAGTCGGGTGTCTTCCTGGAGGTGCAGACGCTCGAGGGCACGAGCAACCTCGCGATCCGACGTTCCGGTTCGGGCTTCGAGGCCCTCACCGACGTCGCCGGTCCCGGTACGGGCAGCGGTGGCGTCGTCGACGCCACGGGCCTGCAGGACGCCGTGTCCGCCCTCTACTCGGAGGTGGCCACCGCATGAGTGCCGCGACTCCCCGCCCGACCGGCTCGACGGGCTCGACGGGCTCGACGGGCCCGACCGGACCGAGCGGCACCCCTGCTCCCAAGGAGCCGTTCTCCTACGTCAGCCAGGAGCGCGGACTGCTCACGCTGAAGATCCGCGAGCCGCTGCTGATGGGGCTGTTCTTCCTCGCCCTCACCGTGGTCGGCGTCATCTTCTTCCTCATGGTCAAGAAGGGCGCGGACCAGGGCGACCCGGCTGCGATGCCTGTCGCCTACCTGATTCTCGCGATCTTCGGCGGCCTGGGCGTCATCGGCATGGCCATCGCCGCCGTCCGGTGGCGGTGGAAGCGCCAGTACGTGCGAGTCATGGGTCGATCGCCCTGGGCGTGAGGAGCGCTCCGACGCCGTACGCCTGGCTCGACGACCCGGCCCGGCCCTTCGGACCCGTCGGCGCTGGGGAAGGGGTTACCGGGATGTGAACTCTGCGGCGACACGACGATCCGATGCCCTTCAATCCCCGTCGGAGTCGGTCCCGAGTCGTACCGTCGACCCAACGGCCGACACCCGTCGGACGTTGCCAGGAGGCCCACCGATGGAGCAACCGCTCAGGACGGAGGGTCGGGCCCTGCGCCACCCTCTGGTGGTCACCGCCCGGCACCCCGGGAGCGAGTAGGCGCGCGACGCGCGCCGCCAAGGGAGTGGCACATGGCACGTACGACCCGTCAGGTCACGTCGGACCCCGCCAGCACGACCGAGCCGGCTGCGGCCTCCACCCACGTCGCCACACGCACGACGGCCCGCGCCCGCGAGCCCGAGCACAAGACGTACGTCCTCGACACCTCCGTGCTCCTGTCCGACCCGCGGGCAATGCTGAGGTTCGCCGAGCACGAGGTCGTGCTGCCGGTCGTCGTCGTCACGGAGCTCGAGGGCAAACGCCATCACCCGGAGCTCGGCTACTTCGCCCGTCAGGCCCTGCGGATGCTCGACGACCTGCGGGTGAGCGAGGGGCGCCTCGACAAGCCGGTGGCCGTGGGGCCCGACGGCGGCACGTTGCGGGTCGAGCTCAACCACACCGACCCGTCGTCGCTCCCGGCAGGGTTCCGGCTCGGCGACAACGACACGCGCATCCTCGCCGTGGCTCGCAACCTCGCCAACGAGGGCGCTGACGTGACCATCGTGTCCAAGGACCTCCCGATGCGCGTCAAGGCGTCGGCGTGCGGCCTCGAGGCCGAGGAGTACCGCCACGAGCAGGGCGTCGACTCCGGCTGGACCGGACTGCAGGAGCTCGAGATCTCCTCCGAGGCCCTCGACCAGCTCTACGACCGCGGTCGCGTGGAGCACGCCGGCGCCGCTGAGCTGCCGTGTCACACCGGTCTCGTCCTGCTCTCGCCGCGGGGAAGCGGTCTGGGGCGGGTCGGCGCCGACAAGCAGATCCGGCTCGTCCGGGGCGACCGTGACGCGTTCGGCCTCCACGGGCGCAGCGCCGAGCAGCGGATCGCTCTCGACCTGCTCCTCGACCCCGACGTGGGCATCGTCAGTCTCGGCGGCCGTGCGGGCACGGGCAAGTCGGCCCTGGCCCTCTGCGCCGGCCTCGAGTCGGTCATGGAGCGCCGGGCCCAGCGCAAGGTGCTCGTCTTCCGTCCCCTCTTCGCCGTCGGGGGCCAGGAGCTCGGCTACCTGCCCGGCACCGAGCAGGAGAAGATGAACCCGTGGGGCCAGGCGGTCTTCGACACGCTGGGCGCGCTCGTCTCGACCGAGGTCGTCGAGGAGATCATGGACCGCGGGCTGCTGGAGGTCCTGCCGCTGACCCACATCCGCGGCCGCTCCCTGCACGACGCGTTCGTCATCGTCGACGAGGCCCAGTCCCTCGAGCGCAACGTGCTCCTGACCGTGCTGAGCCGGATCGGCCAGAACAGCAAGGTCGTGCTCACCCACGACGTGGCTCAGCGCGACAACCTCCGCGTGGGTCGGCACGACGGCGTCGCAGCCGTCATCGAGAAGCTCAAGGGTCACCCGCTCTTCGCCCACGTCACCCTCACCCGCAGCGAGCGCAGTCCGATCGCAGCCCTGGTCACCGACATGTTGGAGGGGCTCGAGGTGTGACCTGAGTCACACTGCAAACGGCGTCCCCGAGCACGCAGCTCGGGGACGCCGTGCGCTGGGCCACGCATTCGGGCCGTCGAGGCCGTCTTGACGATCGAGGTCGATTTGCTCTTCATCGGCAGGGATGGCACCGTGTCCAGTTGAAGATCTCGGAACGATAACGCTCACCTCGGGGTGTGGGCGGCAGGGGAACGAGGTCGTGTCATCACGTCGGGCGCAGCCGTCGACGGGCCTGCGCCCCGAGACGCTCGCGCCGGGCGCACCCAACACCAGGAAGGCGTGACGTCTGTTCATGGCACGGTACGAAGGTCGGCACCGCAACGCACCGGCCCCCTCGACCGCTCCACGCCCGAACCCCGCCACCTCCTCGGCGCGGTCCGGCGTGACTCGGCACGAGGCGGCCCCCGACATCTCTGAGTCCCCTGCGGCCCCCCACAGCCCCCGCAGCGCGCACGACTCCGGACGCGCCGGCCCCGCCGACGACGCCGTCGCCCGCCTTGCGGCGTCGACGGAGTCGTACCCCGGTCGACGACACGCGAAGTCGCGAGCCCGCAAGCGCCACGTCGCCCGACCCATCCTGGCCAGTGCCCTCGCGGTCGGTCTCGGCGCCTCGGGCTTCGCCTACGCCAAGGCCAACGACCTCATCGGCGCCGACTCCGCCGCGTTCGTGGTCGGCAACGGCGTCCTCGCCCAGACCGACGAGCTGGCGCGCGCCTCCACCGTCGACATGACGTATCGCGCGGCGGCTTCGGTGTCGCGCAACGAGCGCCGCACCGCCATCTCCGCGACGGGCCTGCGCACGGCCACGGAGCTCGAGGCGAAGCGGAAGCAGGAGGCCGCGAAGCAGGCCGTGCTGGCCCGCCAGGCGGCCGCCCGCGCCGCGCGCGACAAGGAGCGCCAGCGCGTCATCGCGAACGCCCAGAAGGACCCGAAGTCGGCAGCGCGCCTGCTCATGGCCGACCACGGCTGGGGCAGCGACGCGCAGTACAACTGCCTCGTGAACCTCTGGACCGGCGAGAGCGACTGGCGCTGGACGGCCACGAACGCGAGCTCCGGGGCCTACGGGATCCCGCAGTCCCTGCCGGCCAGCAAGATGTCGCAGTTCGGTGCCGACTACCGCACCAACCCGCTGACCCAGATCAAGTGGGGCCTCTGGTACATCGAGATGTCCTACGGCAGCCCGTGCAACGCGTGGTCCACCTGGCAGGCCCGCTCACCGCACTGGTACTGACACGCACGGGGGCTCACGGCCGTGGACGGCCTGCGTCCCCGTGTGCCCCTGGACGGCCCGCGGCGGACCTCCACCTTCTCGTCTAGATCTTGCGCAGGCGCACTCGGCGGACCTCGTGGTTGTCGCCCTTGGACAGGACGAGGCTCGCGCGCGAGCGGGTCGGCAGGATGTTCTCGACGAGGTTGGGGCCGTTGATCTCACGCCAGATGCGGTTGGCGGTGGCGACGGCCTCCTCGTCGGAGAGCACGGCATACCGGTGGAAGTACGAGTCGGGGTCGGAGAAGGCGGTCTCGCGCAGCCGCAGGAAGCGCTCGACGTACCACGTGCGCACGTCGTCGACCCAGGCGTCGACGTAGACGGAGAAGTCGAAGAAGTCGCTCACGGCCAGGCCCGTCCCGCGGACCGGGTGCATCTCCGGCGCCTGCAGGACGTTGAGGCCCTCGACGATGAGCACGTCGGGCTGGCGGACGACGATGCGCTCGCCCGGGACGATGTCGTAGGTCAGGTGCGAGTAGACCGGAGCGGAGACCTCGGTCCGGCCGGACTTGATCTCGGCGACGAACCGCAGCAGGGCCCGCCGGTCGTAGGACTCCGGAAAACCCTTGCGCTGCAGGATTCCCCGACGCTCGAGCTCGGCGTTGGGGAAGAGGAAGCCGTCGGTCGTGACGAGCGCGACCTGTGGCGTGTCGGGCCACCGCGCGAGCATCTCGCGCAGGATGCGGGCCGTCGTCGACTTGCCGACGGCCACGGATCCGGCCACGCCGATGACGAAGGGCGTCCTGGCCGGGCGCTCGCCGAGGAAGTCGCTCGTCACCTGGTGGAGCTGGCGGGTCGCGCCGACATAGAAGTTCAGCAGGCGCGAGAGGGGGAGATAGACCTCCTCGACCTCGTTGAGGTCGACGCGGTCACCGAGGCCGCGCAGGCGCGCGAGGTCGGTGTCGTCGAGGTTGAGCGGGTGGTTCTCGCGCAACCGGGACCACGCGGCCCGGTCGAACTCGACGTACGGCGACGGGATCACGGTGCCGTTGGAGCCGTTGTTGCCGTTGCTCCCGGTGTTCCCGTTCCCGCCGGTACCGCTGGATGGCTCCGACACGCTCGACATTCTTGCGGACGCGACGGCCGAGGGTGGCGTCGGCCCCTCGCGCGTCCCCTAGGCTTGTCGCCATGTGTGGGATCGTGGGATACGTCGGGCGCTCGAACGACGGGACGGCTCTCGACGTCGWCATGGAGGGCCTGGCC
>NZ_JBFULD010000266.1:0-6016 GCF_056400505.1 Terrabacter sp. P5_B1 | reverse complement strand
GTCCCGGCGGCCGCGCGACCGAGTCCCCGCCCGAGGGCGCGTGTCGCGTTGGCCGCGGTGGTGCGCGGCGGCTGACGGAAGTCCGCGGGCCGGCCGCCCTCGGGAACGTCCGGCGAGGGTCCCGGCGCACTGCGGCCAGCGCTGGCGCGGCGGTCGTCGCTCGGTTCCACTCCAACATCCTGCCCTGTCCGGGTGTCCGGCGTGCGACCGACACCGGCTTCGACGGTGCAGCCGGTGTGGTCAGCCAGGCCTTCGACAGCCGTGGGTCTCGCCCGAGTTCCCGGGCGTCACGGCGGGCCCAGCGCCGTCCACGGCCTCAGCCCCTGAAGATGGATGTCGGGTCGTCGTCGACCTCGGCGAGCAGTTCGTCCATCGACCCGAACTGGCGGTTCCCCTCGGCGTACTCGCGCCACCGCTCGTTGCGGTCTCGCCAGTACAGCGCCCAGTCCCGCGTGTCGTCGCGGTAGCGCAGCTGCGCGATCGCGAAATGTGTCCAGTCCCCGAGGCCGTCGAAGGGGACCCGCGTCTCGCACAGAGTCACGTTTCGCCCGCGGACGTGGAACTCGACGCGCACCTGGTGCAGGGCTCGGTCAGGTACGGCGGCAGCGCACCAGCGGCGCACGCGTGCCAGGTCGGTGTGGGGGAGCGGGGTGGACGGCATACGTCATCGGCTCCTCAGAAGTACCAGGGGAACGGTGACCAGTCGGGCTCGCGCTTCTCGAGGAACTGGTCGCGGCCCTCGACGGCCTCGTCCGTCATGTAGGCCAGCCGCGTCGCCTCCCCGGCGAAGACCTGCTGGCCCATGAGGCCGTCGTCGGTGAGGTTGAAGGCGAACTTCAGCATCCGCTGCGCCTGCGGGCTCTTGCCCATGATCTCGGTCGCGGCCTGCAGGGCCTCGCGCTCGAGGTCGGCGTGGTCGGCGACGATGTTGACGGCGCCCATCCGCTGCATGTCCTCGGCGGAGTAGGTGCGGCCGAGGAAGAAGATCTCGCGGGCGAACTTCTGGCCGACCATCTTGGCGAGGTAGGCGCTGCCGTAGCCGGCGTCGAAGCTGCCGACGTCGGCGTCGGTCTGCTTGAAGCGCGCGTGCTCCCTGCTGGCGATCGTCAGGTCGCAGACGACGTGGAGCGAGTGCCCGCCCCCGGCTGCCCAGCCCGGAACGACGGCGATGACGACCTTCGGCATCGTCCGGATGAGGCGCTGCACCTCGAGGATGTGGAGCCGGCCGCCATGGGCCCTGACGCGCGCCTCGTCGACGGTGTCCGCGGTCTCGCCCTCGGCGTACTGGTAGCCGGAGCGGCCCCGGATGCGCTGGTCGCCGCCGGAGCAGAAGGCCCACTTGCCGTCCTTGGGACTCGGGCCGTTGCCGGTGAGCAGGACGACGCCGACGTCCGGGGTCATGCGGGCGTGGTCGAGCGCGCGGTAGAGCTCGTCGACGCTGTGCGGTCGGAAGGCGTTGAGCACCTCGGGCCGGTCGAAGGCGATGCGCACGACGCCCGACTCCGCGTGGGGGCGACCGGCCACGGCACGGCGGCGGTGGTAGGTGATGTCGGTGAGGTCGAACCCCTCGACGGGCGCCCACTCGCTCGGGTCGAAGATCTCTGACACGGCGCTCTGGCTCGGCTCGCTGCTCACGGGCCGACCCTATCGGCGGGGCTAGGGTCGGACGCATGCCGATCCCTCCCTACGTCGCCCACCTGCGCACCATGATCGGGCGTGAGCTGCTCTGGATGCCGGGCATCACGGCGGTCGTGCTGCGCGAGGGGGAGGGTGGACCTGAGGTGCTCCTCGTCCGGCGCTCGGACAACGGCACCTGGACGCCGGTCACGGGCATCGTCGACCCGGGGGAGCACCCGCACGTGACCGCGGTGCGCGAGGTCGAGGAGGAGGCCTGCGTCGTCGCGGAGGTCGAGCGGCTCGTCTGGGTGTCGGCCACGGAGGTCGTGACGCACGTCAACGGCGACCTCGGGCAGTACCTCGACCACACGTTCCGGTGTCGTTGGGTTTCGGGCGAGCCGCGTCCGGGTGACGACGAGTCGACCGACGCGGGCTGGTTCGCCCTCGACGCGCTGCCGCCGATGCGACAGGTCTTCCTCGACCGCATCGCCACGGCCGTCGACAACCCCGCCGACGTCCGTCTCGGTCCCGCCGCCTGACTCCCGGGCGGGCGTGACATCTGTCAGGGGGAGGTCCTGACAGAGGGGCCGGGTGGTCGGCATCCCCCGCTCCTACCGTCGAGGGAGACGGGACCGACCGGTCCCACGGACGGAGGAGACCGCCGTGTTCTCGCCACGCAACCTCATCATCGCCGGAGTGGTGCTCATCGCCATCTCGCTCGGGCCGTCGGGTCACGGGCTGTGGTGGCTCGTGGGCTTCCTCTGGCTCCTGCCGCACGCCGTCGGGCGCAGCCACACCTGCGGGCGGGCCTCCCACGGGCGACGCGACCAGGACCTACGTGACGACCCCGCTCCCGTCGTCCAGCCCGACGCGGACCGCGACCGCCACGAGGCCTTTCCCACCCGTTGACGCGCGTCGGTGATGATGGGGGCATGACGAGCCTGCCGCCACTCGACGAGCTCCTCGCGAGCGCCCACGTCGTCTCGCTGCCGATGCGCGTCCGCTTCCGCGGCGTCGAGTCGCGCGAGGCGCTCCTGCTCGAGGGCCCTTCCGGCTGGGGCGAGTTCAGTCCCTTCGTCGAGTACGCCGACGCCGAGTCCGCCCGGTGGCTCGCCGCCGGCGTCGAGGCCGCGTATGCCGTGTGGCCCGCGCCCGTGCGCGACGCCGTGCCCGTCAACGCGACCGTCCCTGCCGTCGGCCCGGGGCGCGTCCCGGAGGTGCTGGCCCGCTTCGACGGGTGCACGACCGCGAAGGTCAAGGTCGCCGAGCGTGGGCAGTCCCTCGACGACGACGTCGACCGTGTCGCCGCCGTCCGGTCCGCGATGGGTCCGGTGGCCAGGGTCCGGGTCGACGCCAACGGCGGCTGGGACGTCGCGACGGCCACCGAGGCGCTGAGGCGGCTCACGGCATACGACCTCGAGTACGCCGAACAGCCCTGCGCCACGGTCGAGGAGCTCATCGAGCTGCGGACGGCGTTGGCGCGCGAAGGGATCGACGTGCCGATTGCGGCAGATGAGTCGATCCGCAAGGCCGAGGACCCGATCCGCGTGGCCCGGCTCGGCGCCGCCGACGTCGTCGTCGTCAAGGTGGCCCCTCTCGGGGGAGTGGGCGCCGCGCTCGAGGTCGTCGAGGCGTGCGGGCTTCCGGCCGTCGTGTCGTCCGCGCTCGACACGAGCGTCGGCATCGCTGCAGGCGTCGCTCTCGCCGCTGCGCTCCCGTCGCTCGACCACGCCTGCGGTCTCGGCACCGTCGGCCTCTTCGAGCGGGACGTGTCGGCCACGCCGTGGTGCCCGGCGGGCGGTCTGTTGTCGACCGGGCGCGCGGTGCCCGACCCGGAGGCGCTCGCGGCCCTGACGGCCCCGCCCGAACGGCAGCAGTGGTGGCGCGAGAGGCTCACCCGCTGCCACGCCGTGCTCGCCGAGCTCGACGGGCTCGACGGGCTGGCCCACGGGAGCGAGCGGTGATCCAGGCCTGTCTCAACGGCGACCGCACTCGCCAGCAGCACCGCTCCGTGCCGCAGGACCCCGGGGAGCTGGCTGGGGCAGCCGCCGACGCCGTGGCGGCCGGCGCGTCGATGGTCCACGTCCACCCGCGCGACGAGGCGGGCCTCGAGACGCTGGAGAGGCGGCACGTCGTCGAGGCAGTCGCCGCGATCAGGACCGCCACGCCAGGGTTGCGCGTCAGCGTCTCGACGCGCGACGGCATCGCCCCGTCCGTCGGCCGCAAGATCGCCCAGGTGTCCGACTGGCCCTCACCCGACCTCGGTGGACCCGACTGCGCGAGCGTCAACTGGCACGAGGACGGGGCGGCCGAGATCGCAGCGACGCTGCACGCGAACGGGATCGGGGTCGAGGCCGGCGTCTGGACGCCCGAGGCGGCCCGTCGTTTCGTCGGGTCGAGCTGGTCGGGGAAGGTCGAGCGCGTGCTTGCCGAGCTGATCCCCGGCATCACCCCGGGCAGCGACGGGACGTCGGCCGCCGAGCGCGTCCTCGCAGTCCTCGGCCGCCCGACCGCGCCTGTGCTCGTGCACGGCGAGGAGCGGTGGGCGTGGCCGGTGCTGCGCTGGGCTGCTGCCGCCGGCCACGACGTGCGCATCGGCCTGGAGGACACCTGCCTCCTGCCCGACGGGAGCGAGGCTCGCGACAGCGCCGACCTCGTCTCGGCGGCGGTCCGGCGCGACCCGGACGCGCCCGGCTGAGCGTGGAGTGCTCCCCCTGGCGTGCGGCGCCGCGCCGGGGCAGGCTTGGTGTGCGTCAGCGGCGATCACGTCAGGGTCGGCGGCGAGACCTACCTGCTGCGGCATGACGGCATCCAGGCGATAGACACCGGCACCCCGCTGGAGGAGCTGCCGCCGGGGCTGGCCGCGCTCATCGGCGCCCAGATCCGCGAGGTCCTCGTCGCGCGGGATGGGCACCTCGCGGTCAGCTTCGCCGACGCCCAGCTGAGCGTGCGCGCGTCGGCAGACTACGAGGCCCGGCAGCTCACGGGTCCGGACGGGGAGCGCATCGTCTGCATGCCGGGCGGTGAGCTGGCGAGCTGGCGCGGCACCCGGGCCTGAGGCGCCGACGGCGGCTCAGCCGAGCCCGTCGCGGCCCGGCACGGCCTTCTGGGCGAGCTCGCGCAGCCACGCCGCCTCGACGCGTCGGTCGGCCCGCGACACGGGGACCTCGAGCACCCTGATGCCCGAAGTCGGCTCGGCCAGAGCCGCTGCCAACCGGCCGAGGTCGTCGACGCGTTCGTATGCCGTGTGGTGCGCCGCGCACAGTGCCGCGAGGTCGGTGCCGTGCGGGGTCGCGAAGACCCGCTCGAAGGCGCCGGCGTAGCGACGGTCGCCCTGCTCGAGGGTGCTGAAGATGGCGCCGCCGTCGTCACTGAGGACGACGAAGGTGAGGTCAGGCCGCCGCTGCCCACGCCCGGTCAGCAGGCCGTTCGAGTCGTGCAGGAACGTGAGGTCGCCGAGGTAGGCGATGCTGCGCGCGGCCCGGGGCCGACCCAGCGCGATGCCGATGGCTGTGGAGACCATGCCGTCGATGCCGGCGAGCCCGCGGTTGCCGACGACGAAGCGGTGCTCGTGGGGAGTCCACGGGGTGGCCATGATGTCGAGGTCGCGCACCGGGTTCGACGAGCCGACGACGAGGGTCGTGTCGGCGGCGACCGCTGCCCCGACGACCGCAGCGACGGCGAGGGGTGAGATGCCATCGTCGCCGGGCACCCGTCGCGGATCCCCCTGTGTCGCAGTGATTCCCGCGTCGATGAGGGCTGACAGGCCCGTGTCGGCCTCGCGCCAGCGTTCGAACCAGGCGGGGTCGTCCGGGCCGTCGACGCGGGGCACGACGTCGAGCACACGGGCGACCCGGCCGGGGTTGGTGGCCACACCGTCACGTCCGCGGACGGCGAGGACCTCGACCCCGGTGTCGCTGATGAGGTTGGTGACCGGGCGCGACAGGGTCGGGTGACCGACGACGACGACGCGCTCGACGACATCGCGCAGGTCGGTCGTGAGCAGCAGCCGGCCGGTGCGCAGGGCCTGGCGCCCGATGCGGGCCCCTGACGTCGGCTCGGCGACGAGCGGCCAGTTGGCGGCCTCGGCGAGCAGTCGCGCAGCCGGCCCGGCGTCGTCGCCTGCCACGACGACGGTGCGCGGTCCGAGTCGGAGCACCTCCCCGTCGGTCGGCACCGACACCGACGGCTCGACAGCCGCCACCCGTCCCTCCCGTCGCGTGAAGTCCGCCCGGGCGGAGTTGTCGTGGCGTTCCGGGGCGGATCCGCGCGTGAAGTCCGCCCGGGCGGAGTTGTCGGGGCGCTGCCACCACGTGTCCGGATCGGCGTCCGACGGCAGCAGGTCACCGTCCAGCTGGACGTTGAGCTGGGTCGGGCCGCCGCGCGAACACGCCTGCCC
>NZ_JBFULD010000265.1:0-6081 GCF_056400505.1 Terrabacter sp. P5_B1 | reverse complement strand
GGGTCCGGCCCGGCCTGATCACGATTCCCTGCGCTTCAAGGTGCCCGCGCAGGAGTCGACTGCTGGACTTCACCGAGCAGATCCGCAACTACCGGGAGGACCGTGAGGCCCGGCAGGCCCGGACCCTGCGTGGAGCAGCGTGCACGGGCGGGTGCCGCTGGCACACTCCTGAACATGATCAGGGGACGACTCACTGCGGCGACCCGGACCGGGCGCTGCGCAATCATCGCTTCCATCGTGGCCGCCGCGCTCGCCGCGGCCGGCTGCACCACCGGCGGGTCGAGCTCGCCGCGCCCGGCGCCGGTAGTCGCGACGTCGACACCGGGGCCGTCGATGACGGCCGTTGCCGAGGCCGCGAAGTGCTCCGTGCACCGGGACCTCGGCCGTGGCGGAAGCGTCAAGCTGCCGTTCGCGGACCTGTTCGGTCCGGGCGTCCGGCGCGGCATCGACCTGAACGACGAGTACCAACCCGGAGCGGGCGCTGGCACAGACGGCCGCTGCCAGCAGGAGATGCCGGACGGGGACGGCACCTGGTGCGGTCAGCCGGTCCCGTGGATGTCGGTCGACTGGCCGGACCGGGTCGGTGTCCTCGGGGCCCGGCAGATCCGCCGGATCGGGCTGTCGACGGACGAGGGCGTCCTCGGAGACGGCCGGAGCCACTCGCGCACGGTCGCGTACGTCGAGGTCGACTTCTGGGCCGACGACAGCAAGGGCGTCTCGGAGTTCCTCACGGAGGCTTTCCGCACGTGCGCCGGCGGGGTCGCCTCGAGAGTGCACGGTCTCCCAGCCGTCGTCGGGCACGTCCCGTCCGGGACGAACCGGTCCGGTGACGTCACCGCGGTCGCGTTCCTCGGCCAGACCCGGGTCGCGTGGGTCGTCCTCGACGGGCGCACGTGGACGAAGGCGGAGGAGGACCGCGCGCTCACCGCCCTCGCCCGCCACCTGAGCTGACACCCCGGCCGCCCGCCGCGTGCTCGTCATGGCGGTTTCGACCCCTCCGCTCGGACGCGTTGGCCGGACGGCGTCCCGTCGGGGGCGGCGTGTTTAGCGCTCCTGGTGGGTGTCAGCCGTGCGACCAGGAGGCCAGCCTCGAGTTCAGGTTTCGACTCCCAGGGAGATGCGGCGCATCGGTCGGGTCTCGAGTCCCCTCGCTAGTGGCCGTGTTTGACGCCGACTCGCCACATGCGGCATGAGCGTGCATTTCGTGGGAGCGTGACCTCATGGTCGATAGGCCCGTGGGGCATGACGCTTCGACGTGTCGGGGACTGGCGGCGCACCCGGACCTTGACGGTATCGACGTCGAGGTCGGCGCTATCGGGAGCTAGGAGGTCGATTCCAAGTGAAGACCGCGCGAATGGTTGCCATTGTCGCCTGGACAGTAATGATCGTGCTCGGCCTTGTTCTGACAGTGCGGGCCAATAACGGGCTATCGCGATTCGGTGGCCTGGGTTTCATGCTGGTCGGCGCCGCGGGCGTCGTGTACGCGGTCCGCAGCCGGAACTCGCCTCCTCAACAGTAAGCCGTCTCTAAACACGCGGCGATCGCCCTCGCCGGCGCGGACACGGTTCGCAACTGCACGTCGCGTCGCCCGTCGTGATCAGACCGGGTTCTCCAGTGAAAGAGGCAAGTGAAGGAGAGCCAGTCACAGGGCAGTGCGGCCCTGTTGTCCAAAGTTGAGGCGAGGCACCTGTCTACGGAGTTGAATGGCTGCGTGCAATCGCGGTATTTACCAGCACCCACACCGCTGCAACGCTGGGGGGCCCGTCATGGACGTGCTATCCGAGTCGGTTGTGCGCTCTTCGCCTTCGCGGTCCTCGGGGTCCAGGCGCTGGCGGTGACGCACGGGGAAGCGACAGCCGTCACGTGGATGGTCACGTTCGGTAGCATTCTTTCCACGGTCGGCCTGGTCACCGGAGTTAGCAGCCTGCAGCAATACGTGACGCGTTGGGACGCGAACCACGACGACCGGACTGGTTGATCCCAAGCACCATCAGCCGGCACACGGCGGCGGAGGCCTCAGCAGCGGGGTCCAACCTTTGGCATTTGGAAAAGATCGACTTCCCGTCCGCGGCATGAGCGGTAAAGGGGTTCTACCCGGCAGCCACGAGATCACGGGGCGCCATGCCGTCGTGGAAGTAGACAACTTGAAAGCCCTGAGTTCGGAGACGAGCCGCCAGCTCCGCACCGGCAGCTAGCCATGTCTCGGCAACTCGTTCGTCGGTGAATCCGGAAGCTGCCGGGTCCGATCGATTCAGGGTGGCCGTGTACTCGTCGCCCCAGGCCGAAAGGGCCGTCGCCAGATCCAGGGGGATGTCGAGGCTGGCAGGGTCAGCGTTGGCCGTCGCTGCTCCGACATCCCAGATGGGATAGCACTCGTAATCGGCCATGAGGCGAAGGGCGGGCACGCGGTCAGTATCGCTCGGCCAGATCCGCGCCGGAACGAACCATCAGCGGCATTTCCGGACGTTGCAGGCCGGCCTCTTCGTGGACGATCGTCAGGCCACGCCGGCAGCAGCCATGAGCAGACCAAAGACCACGAGGGCACCGACGCTCCAGATCCCGATCACGAGCCAGCCCAGGGCGTAACGCAAAGCGCGGCGTCTGCGAGATGGCAGAGGGGCTTCAGTGTCAATGACCGCACGTAGTGCGACCTCGGGGTCGCTCGCGCCCGCCGGCTCGTGGCGGCCCAGGGTCGAGCGCCCGACGATCACCATGCGGCGCCGATGATCGCGCAGGATCAGCAGATGCGTGTTGGCGCCCCGACCCGGCAGGGTGAGCCGGGAAACGCGCACGGAACCGAGTGATACCCGCCGGGGCCCCAACACCGTACGGACCGTCAGCTCAGATGCGGATCGACCCACCAGGGCCCAGGAGCCCATCGGCAGTACCAGGGTCGGGAGCACCAGCGCCAGGGCGAACGTCAGGACGAAAGTGGTGTTGGTGATCCAGTGGGTAGGAAGACCGGCATCCTGCGGCGCGGTGATCCACACGGGTCGGGTCAGCCGACAGATGACGACGGCTGCAGCCGCTGCCACGATCAGGACTCGTCCTGCGACGAGCAAACCAATGGCGATGGCCCTGGCTGTCGGATCGGTGTCCGCGTCCTCGTGCGCGTGCCTCGACGCCGCATCAGGGTCGGACCCGATCCCGTGGTCGAGGTTCGCACTGTTGAGGGAGTCGGCCGTCCCCGGTGGCCGCGGGTCACCGGTGGTGCCGCGACGCCCCGTGGTGGTGATGCGTGCCATCCGCTGCGCGTCCCTGCGTGCGTTGCGTCGCAGCCGCGCCCGGTTCAGCGGCAGGGACAGGACCGCGAGCATCAGTGCCGCGGTCCCGATGGACGCGGCCACGGCCTGAACGGTGGTGCCGTTGACCCGGTAGTCGTAGTCGCCCTTGGCCATCCCCGTGACGAAGGCTCCCGACGGGCCACGCCGCACGATGACGGTCAGCGGGGGCTGGTAGCCGGTCGCGGCGGTTGGCGCCTGCCATCCCTCCTTCCAGTTGTCGCCATCCAGAGGGTCGAGGCTGCCCGCGCCCTGCAGGGGAACCTGACCGCTCACGCCGGGAAACCCCACCCGGACGCCGTCGGCGACCCAGTAGCCGCCGCTCTTGGTGCTCTCGTACCCGACGTAGACCTGGACGTCGTTGCTGACCAGCCACTGCCCGTGCACCTTGAGGTCCTGGGCCGCGGCTCGATCGCTGGTGGCGTTGAGGACGACGCAGCAGCACACGCCAGCGACCAGGACGAGCCCGACGATCCATCGGCGGATGTCTCGGGTGGACTGGCTCAGCCACCGCACCGAGCGCGAGAGCCGGTCCTGCGGCTCCGGCAGGCCGCGCCGCTGCGGCGGACCCGCCGGCCCCAGCCGGGCAGGGGTGATGGCAGCCGGGCTCTCGTGGCTACTCACGCACTGAACCTAGACGTGGCGCGGCGGCCCGGTCGCTGGCCACGCCGTTGGCTACCGACGCTCGCCTTTCCCGGCCCAGGAAGGGCAGCGCAGACGGGTGCCGTAGCCGYAGCAAGCACCCGGCGTGCGGCATGAGGTCGCGACAGCTCATTTACCCGTGATTGAGGGGATCTCGACGATCTCTTTGATCCTGCGTTGGCCTCTGAGTCGTGCCTTCAGGCCAGGGAAGAAGTTGCGGTAGGTCTCCCCAAGGGAGCGCTCGTTCGGCCCCTCTGCCTCGATCACGATGCATGACCTGACCTCGATGCCGCCGACAGTCTGGCGTGTGAGTCGTGAGGGTCCGGTGGCCACGGCAACAGCGTCTTGAATGAGGCCTTTGAAGACCTCTCTCTGCTCGTCATCTTGGTACGCGAAGTCGGGGCCAGCCTCGACCCCGCCGAACGACAGGAAGTACATCTCACCGGGCGGTTTCACCCGGATGGTGACAACGCACTCCGGTCGTGCGCGTGGGTGTAGTTCCACGAGCAGCGCCTCGTCCTTGGTGTTGCCGCTGAGGAGTCTCCACGCGAAGTGCGGATGTCGCTCCATCAGGCTGGGGACCAGCGCAGCAAGATCCGACGTTTCCACGGAGGTCAGCCAATCACAACGGCGACCTTCGGAGTCGGGCTGAGAAGCACCCGCCTATGCCGGCCTCTCGTCTGTCCTCAGGGGGCCGGGTAGCGGCATGAACAGCAAGAGCGAGACTTCCTTACATCGGCTGGATCGCAACGTCCTCACATCGGCACGATCCTCGGGGAGCGGCATTTGCGGATGTTGCTGCGCGATGCAGAAGCGGCCGCATGCCACCATGCGGGGATGCCACACGACGAGGCCACGATTGCCCGCGCAACGTCGTTCCAGTCCGGCGCCGAGGCCTACGACGAGTTCCGACCCGGATACCCCGACAAGCTCTTCGACGACGTCCTCGCCTTCGCCCCCACCACGCTGGCACGCGGCGTGCTTGAGATCGGGGCGGGTACCGGAAAGGCCACCATCTCGTTAGCGCAGCGGGGCCTGGATGTCACCGCCGTGGAGCCTGCAGAGGCGATGGCTCAGGTCCTGAGGTCCCGGGCCGACGAGGCTGGCGTGGGTCATCAGGTTCGGGTTCGCGTTGCAACTTTCGAGGACCTCGAGGGCGCCGACGGGCCCTTCGGCCTGGTCGTGGCCGCTCAGTCCTTCCACTGGACCGACCCAGCGTCGAGGTGGACGCGGATGCGTGACCTGCTCGGGCCTTCTGGCGCAGTTGCTCTCTTCTGGAACAACTGGCACCTTGACCCGTCCGAGCATGACCTCGGCGCGGTTCGCCGGACGTACGAGACCGCGGCTCCTGATCTCATCGCGGACCTGCCCGCACCGGAGGACGTCGACCCCTGGCGCGATGAGATCGCCGTGAGCAGCGGGCTGGAGGACGCTTTCGAGCGCACCTACATCTGGACGCGGAAGCTGACCGCGACCGACTACTTGAGGTTGTTGTCCACCACGTCGCAGTACGCCGTGGCCCATGAGTCTGTGCGAGCGGCGCTCTTCACCGAACTAGAGACGATCTTCGAAGGGCACGTGCGACTGCAGGGAATGACGAAGCTGCACTTGATGCGCAAAGCCTGAGCGACTCGGCAGAAGCTCTTCGCGGCATGTGCGGACTTTGCTGGCCACCCAGCGCTGGCTACCTCATCGGGCACGCTGCGTATCGACCCTCGAGCAGGACGCGGCTCTGCAGCGCGACGCCCTCGAGGCCGGAGGGTGCCAGCGCATCTTCAACGTCAAGGTGTCCTTGAGTGGAACACAGAGGAGCTCACTTCTTGAAGCACTGGCCGGCTTTTCTCGTCCTTGGGACGGGGGAAGCCGGCCAGCCGCTTCTTTCTTGCGTTCGGGAGAAGGGGCCGCCGCGCGGAAACGCCCACCGCGTACCCGGTCGGTGCGACAGTGGGCGGCATGAGCGATGACTCGTGGGGAGCCAACACTCCACCGGCCGTCGATCCTCTCCCGCCGCTGCCCCCGGAGCTTGAAGAACTGACCGCACTGGTCGCCGAGGGTCGGCCGTTCCGGCTGCAACCCGGACGGAAGCTCCCCGGCCCCGGGGACCTGCCGGAGGTGCAGGTCCTGACCGCGCAGGGCTGGTCCATCGTCGGGCACCCCG
>NZ_JBFULD010000264.1:0-6082 GCF_056400505.1 Terrabacter sp. P5_B1 | reverse complement strand
TCGCCCGGCCGGGGCCTCGCCCACGAAGGAGAGCCACCGCAGCCCCACGGCCAGGAGCCGCTCGAGCGGCAGCATCGACGGCTCCGCCGTCGCGGGCTGGTCACGCGACGTCTCGGTGAACCACGTCCCCGGCTGCGTCACGAGCGATGCGAGCTGGTCACGTGCCGCCGCGGAGTCGGAGAGGCCGAGGCTCGCCAGTGCCGCGACCGCGGTCATGACGGGGTCGTCGGCACGGACGGCGCGGACCGCCGCCTCCACGTCGGAGGCGCGCCCGTCGAGCAGCAGGTGCAGGGCGTGCTGGTGGATGACGTCGCTCATGAGGTCGAGGTCGCCGGCGGCCTCCGCGTGACGCAGGGCCTGCCCGGGAACGTCGTGGGCGGCATACCACTGGGCGGCCCGCGCATGGACGTCACGGGCACCGCGCGCGCTCCTGGCCTCGAGCATCGCGCTGAGGTAGCTGCGCAGGAGCACGTGGTAGCGGTAGGTCGGCGTCCCCACCTGGTCGACGGTCACCATGGCGTTGTCCGCGGAGAGGGACTCGAGCAGCGCGCCCGCGTCGTCCCGGCCGGTGACCGCGGTCCCCAGATCCGCGGTGAGGTCCTCGAGGACGGACGTCGAGAGGAGGAACTCGCGCGTCGACTCGTCGAGGCTCGCCAGCACCTCCTCCACGAGGTAGCCGGACATGGCGCGGTCGCACCGCGCGAACTCACGCAGGAAGACGTCCACGTCGCGGCCGTGGGCCAGCGAGACGGCGGCGAGCGCGACCCCCGCCGCCCAGCCCTCGGTGAGCTCCTGCAGGTGACGCACCTGGTGGTCCTCGAGGGTGAGATCGTGCCGCGACAGCAGCTCGCGGGTGTCGTCGAGCGAGAAGCGCAGGTCCCGCTCCCGCACCTCGACCAAGCGTTCCTGAAGGCGCAGGCGCGCAAGGTGCAGGTCCGGTTCGGCCCGCGTCCCGATGACCACGTGGAGGCGGGTCGGCGCCCACCGGACCAGCCTCTCGACGAGCTCGACGCAGCGCGGGTCCCGGACGAGGTGAAGGTCGTCCAGGACGAGCCAGATGTCCTCGGCAACCGTCCCGGCGAGCTCGAGGAGACGGGTGACGAACGCGGTACCGACCAGGCCCGGCGCGGTCTCGTCGTCCAGCTCCGCCGGCGTGCCGGGAACGGCGGCTCGGACGGCTCCGAGCAGGGTCCTGGCCATGACCTGCGGGTCGTTGTCCTCGCGGTCGAGGGACGCCCACCCGACGAGGTCGCCGCGCCGCTCCAGCTCGCGAGCCCAGTCGGCGAGCAGCGTCGTCTTGCCGGTGCCGACGGAGCCGGCGACGAGCACCGTGGTCCCGCTCCCGCGCTCGGACGCAGACGCCAGTGGCGTCGGCACCGGGATCGCGCTGCGGCGCACCGTGCGTCCCGTCAGGCCCGGAGCCCGGTGCTTGGGCGACGGGCGGGACGACGCCGGATCGCCACCCACGGCTCGCATGTCGGTCGCACCGACGGTCCCGACGGTTCTGACAGGCCCGGAGCGCACGACGGTCAGCGCCCGCCGCGGGACCGGACGGGTCTCGTCGAAGCGGGTGCCGAGCCGGTCGGCCGATGGCGGAGGGAGAGCTGCGGGGACGAACTCATTCCGGTGCACTTTCGTGAGGGGTCACGTCTGCGACACGTTCCGGGCTGACCGCTCGACCGCCGTCCACGGCGGTGACCGGCCGCTCAGCCCAGTTTCACCCTAACGCCGGAAAAGGCGTCGACCTCTCGAATGTCCAATGTTCGTGGTCGTATCCACGCCCACGCGGGTGTCCAGGACGTGGGCGTCACATCTCCTCGTGGGTATCCGGGTCGCCGCCGAACAGGCGACCGTCCGCGCGCCCGAGTGCGGTGATCGCGGCCATCTCGTCCGGACGCAGCTCGAACCCGAAGACGTCGAGGTTGGTGCGTTGCCGCGCGGGATCCGAGGACTTCGGCAGCGGAACGACGCCGAGCTGCACCTGCCAGCGCAGGATCGCCTGCGCCGGTGTCACCCCGTGGGCTTCTGCGGCTGCGGCCACCGGGTCGGCGGCGAACGGTGCGTTGCGCTTGCCGAGGGGGCTCCACGCCTCGGTGACGATGCCAAGCCGCTCGTGGACCGCGCGCAGCGGCTCCTGGGGGAAGAGCGGGTGCAGCTCGACCTGGTTGAGCACCGGTGTCACTCCCGTCGCCTCGATGACGTCGGCGAGGTGCTTCTCGGTGAAGTTGCTGACGCCGACGGAACGCACGAGACCCCGTTCGCGGCACTCCACGAGCGCGCGGTACGCGTCGACGTGGAGCCCGACGCTCGGGTTGGGCCAGTGGATGAGAGCCACGTCCACCCGCTCGAGGCCGAGGCGCTCGAGCGAGCCCTCGATCGAGGCGACAGCGCGGTCGTGCGCGTGGTCCCGGCCGGGCACCTTGGTCTGCACGACGAGCTCGTCTTGGGGGACGCCCGACCTGCGGATCGCCTCGCCCACCTCCGTCTCGTTGCCGTAGTTGACCGCCGTGTCGAGCAGCCGGTAGCCGGCCTCGAGCGCGGACACCATGGCGCGTATGCCGTCCTCGCCGGTGAGCGGGTACGTGCCGAAGCCGATGGCCGGCAGGGCCGTGCCGTCCTGGAGCGCGCGTGTCGGGAGAGTGTCCATGCTGACCAACCTACGCAGGACCGGCGCGTGCCGCCGGACCCGAACCTCACGCGCGGCAGCCTTCGGCAACGGGTACGGGCAGGGCCTGCGACCGAAACCCCGGAAGGACACGCCATGGAGTACACCCGTCTGGGCCAGTCAGGCCTCACTGTCAGCAGGATCGCCCTCGGCTGCATGAGCTTCGGCGACAGCAACCGCGGCAACCACGCCTGGTCCCTCGACGAGACCGAGAGCGAGCCGCTCTTCCGCCAGGCCGTCGAGCTCGGCATCACCTTCTGGGACACCGCCAACGTCTACAGCGCTGGGTCGTCCGAGGAGATCGTCGGCCGCGCCATCCGCGCCTACACACGCCGGGAGGACGTCGTGCTGGCCACGAAGGTGCACGGGCGGATGCACGACGGCCCGGGCGGAGCGGGCCTGTCCCGCAAGGCGATTCTCGAGCAGGTCGACGCCTCGCTGACACGCCTCGGCACCGACTACGTCGACCTCTACCAGATCCACCGCTTCGACCCGGAGACGCCGGTCGAGGAGACGATGGAGGCGCTCCACGACGTCGTCAAGGCCGGCAAGGCGCGCTACATCGGCGCCTCGTCGATGTGGGCGTGGCAGTTCGCGACGATGCAGCACGCCGCCGACCTCGGCGGATGGACGCGCTTCGTCTCGATGCAGGACCAGTACAGCCTCATGCAGCGCGAGGAGGAGCGCGAGATGTTCGGGCTGCTCGCCGCCCAGGGCGTCGGCGCCGTGCCGTGGAGCCCCCTGGCCCGCGGCCGCCTCGCCCGCCCGTGGGGCACCGAGACGAAGCGCACGGGCAGTGACGCGTTCGGGCAGACGCTCTTCTCCGAGCGGGACAAGCCGATCGCGGATGCCGTCGAAGAGATCGCCGGAGCGCGCGGCATACCGATGGCGCAGGTGGCGCTGGCGTGGGTGCTGCGCCAGCCCGTCGTCAGCGCGCCGATCGTGGGCCCGACGAAGGAACACCACCTCGCCGACGCCGTGGCCGCGCTCGAGGTCGACCTGACCGACGACGAGGTCGCCGCCCTCGAGGCGCCGTACACCCCGCGCGAGCCGTCCGGCTTCTGACGGAGCACGCCACCGGACCGGGCTTCCCGCCAGCGGGGTCGCCTCGGCGGAGAGGCGTGCCGCGGCAGGAACCGGGGGCCGCTGGGGGATGATCGGGACGTCGCACTTCCGTGACCGGCTTCGAGGAGGAGGTTGACCCATGGCGACCGATGGCCGCCGACGCTTCCCGCGCTCGGTCTTCGAGCACGGCGAGGACCCGGACCCGCGCTTCAGTCTCGCGAACGAGCGCACCTTCCTCGCGTGGATCCGCACCGGGCTGGCCTTCGTCGCCGCGGGCCTCGCGGTGGAGGCGCTGCAGGTGCCACTGACCGCGTGGCTGCGGGTCTCGATCTCCCTGCTGCTCGTCCTCGCCGGCATCGCCGCCACCGCGCAGGCGTGGCTCTCGTGGGTGCGGACCGAGCGCGCCATGCGCCACGTGGCCCCGCTGCCGTCCTCCGGTCTCAAGCTGCCCATCGCCGTCCTGCTCGGCCTCGTGGCGCTCGCCGTCATCGTCGGGCTGCTGCTGTGACCTCCCCGGCCGACAAGGGCATGCAGGCCGAGCGCACGGCCCTGGCCTGGCGTCGCACGGCCCTGTCGGTCGCGATCGGCTCACTCATCGGCCTGCGGGTGCTGCCGCCGCAGCTCGGACCCCTGGGGTATGCCGTGGCCGCCCTCGGTCTGGTGTGGAGCGTCGACCTCACGCTCACCGCGCGCCGCCGCTACCGCGACGGCAGCCGCCTCGTGCAGGCTGGTGCGACCGTCCCTGCGCGGGGTGTGCCGGTCCCCACGCTCGCTCGCACGGCCGCGACGGCGGGGGTCGTGGGACTCGCCGCGCTGGTCTTCGTCGTCGTCATCGCCGCCCGGTGACGGCTGTCCGCGTCGGCGTCCGCGTCAGGCCTCGCCCATGTCCGCGGTGCACAGGGCCCAGACGACGAGGACGTCGAGGGCGATGATGACGATCGCCCAGATCGGGTAGTGCGGCAGCCACATGAAGTTCGCGATCGCCGAGACCCCGGCGAGCGCGATGCCGACCGAGCGCGCGAAGACGTTACCGGTGAAGATGAAGGCTCCGGCCACGGCTGCACCGAGCCCGACGACCATGTGGAACCAGCCCCACGCCGTGGCATTGAAGGTGAAGATGTAGTTCGGCGTGCGGACGAGGAAGTCGGTTCCGTTGACCACGGTGACGAGGCCCTCGACGAACTGGAAGAGTCCCACGACGATCATGACGGTCGCGGCGAAGATGCTCACGCCGGTGGCCCAGAGCGTGCGGGTGCGGTGGGCGGCGGTGCTCGTGCTTGCCATTGCGTCCTCTGTTCGGGGTCGGGGGTCTGGACGTCTCTCGATGCTAAGAAGGCCGACCCGCGGGCGGCTCATCCGGAGAGGATGATCCGTGGGCGGACCCGTCAGGCGAAGGCGCTCTCGCGGAACTCCTCGCGGCGGCGCACGGCGTCCTGGATCGCGTCCATCTGCTCGTCGGTGCAGTGGAGGTCGTAGACGTCGCGGATGAACTCCGGCAGGTCGGCCCGGTAGTCGTGCGCCCAGGCACGGAAGGATCCCGGCAGCTGCGCGTTCTTCATGTCGATGAGCGTCTGGAAGAACGTCGTGACGGGACGCCACCGCATGCCGGGCGGTATGCCGCGGGGTGACCTTCCGGGGACCTGCTCGGGCAGCGGCCGGTCAGGGCCCAGCCACGCGGGCCGGCGGTTCAGCAGGTCGAGGCCGAACTTCGTGACGCCGTCGTTGTCGTGGCTGAGCAGCACGTAGCGCACCCGAGCCCGCGCGGCCTCGCTCAGGGCCATGAACTGCTCATGGTCGTTGACGACGGCCACGAGCGCCGGGTCGACGTCGAGCCGGGGGGCGCCGGTGATCTCGTGCCTCCACTTGCTGCCATCGGGAGTGCCGATCCAGAGGGCCCGGTCGATGCCGAGCGCCTGGGGCCCGAGCGTCCCCCATCCCAGCAGCACGTCCTGGCTCGTGTGGGCACCGAGGGACTCCCCGAAGAGCACCACCTCCGGCCGCGCGCTCGGCGCCATGGTGCGCACGCGCTGGAAGATGCGCAGCCACAGGAGCCGGTTCTGCTCGCGCGCGTCGCGGACCTTGCCGAGGGAGAGCGGTGACGGCCGTCGGGAGTACTGCATCGTCACGCTCGCGATGTCGCCGCGGGTCAGGTACTGCGCGGCGGCGATGGCCACGTAGTTGACGTAGCCGGTTCCTGTCGGCGAGACGAGCATGAGCAACGAGCGGGACCAGGCGTCGGTGCGGTCCATCTCGGCGACGGCGAGCTCGACACGTTCGGCCGGCGTCGGGGCGCTGTCGAGGCCGACGAAGACCTGCACGGGGTGAGCCCGTGCGGGCTCGCCCATGACGGTC
>NZ_JBFULD010000263.1:0-6114 GCF_056400505.1 Terrabacter sp. P5_B1 | reverse complement strand
CGTGCCCGGGTCGACCCGGGCACGGGCGCCGGTGCAGTCAGTGGTGCTCGTGCCCACCTCCCCCGAAGGTCCACACCTGTCTGCCGACGGAAACAGCGATCTTCGCTGTCGACGGCTCCGCCGGGGGCGCGGGTCTCGGGACGCGGGTCTCAGGATGCGGGCAACGGTTCCGAGGGGTGGACGCACAGCGAGCCACCGGCATACGGTGAAGGCGTGCGAGCGGTGAGCCTCCTCCTTCTCTGCCGCGACGAGGCCTGACCCCGGCCCTCCTCGTCGCGGAGTTTCCCGTGTCCGGCCGGACACCGAGCGAAACGCAGACGAAGAGAGTGCAGCGATGATCCACCCCCAGCAGACGTCGGGAATGCCGTTCCAGAAGTACGTCCCCTTCCACGAGCAGATCCCCTTCGAGCTCCCGGACCGCACGTGGCCGACGAAGCGCATCGACAGCGCCCCGCGCTGGTGCGCCGTCGACCTGCGGGACGGCAACCAGGCCCTCATCGACCCGATGAACTCCGAGCGCAAGCTGCGCATGTTCCAGCTGCTCGTCAAGATGGGCTACAAGGAGATCGAGGTCGGCTTCCCGTCCGCGAGCCAGACCGACTTCGACTTCTGTCGTCAGCTCATCGAGGGTGGGCACATCCCCGACGACGTGACGATCCAGGTGCTGACGCAGTGTCGCGACCACCTCGTCGAGCGCACCTACGACGCGATCCGCGGCAGCAAGCAGGCCATCGTCCACTTCTACAACTCGACGTCGGCACTGCAGCGCAAGGTGGTCTTCGGGCTCGACCAGGACGGCATCATCGACATCGCAGTCCAGGCGGCGCGACTGTGCAAGAAGCTCGAGGAGACCGTCCCGGACACGACGATCTACTACGAGTACTCGCCCGAGTCCTACACCGGCACCGAGCTCGACTTCGCGATGCGGATCTGCAACGCCGTCGTCGACGTCATCGACCCGACGCCGGACCACAAGGTCATCGTCAACCTCCCGGCGACCGTCGAGATGGCGACGCCCAACGTCTACGCCGACTCCATCGAGTGGATGATCCGCCACCTCGAGCGCCGTGAGTCCATCGTCGTGAGCCTGCACCCGCACAACGACCGGGGCACCGGCGTGGCCGCCGCCGAGCTCGGCTACCTCGCCGGCGCGGACCGCATCGAGGGCTGCCTCTTCGGCAACGGGGAGCGTACCGGCAACGTCTGCCTCGTCACCCTCGGGATGAACCTCTTCAGCCAGGGCATCGACCCGCAGATCGACTTCAGCGACATCGACGAGGTGCGCCGCACCGTCGAGTACTGCAACCAGCTGCCAGTGGGCGAGCGACACCCCTACGGGGGCGACCTCGTCTTCACGGCCTTCTCCGGCTCGCACCAGGACGCCATCAAAAAGGGCTTCGAGGCAATGGCGGCCGAGGCCAAGGAGAAGGGCACGAGCATCGACGACCTCGTCTGGGGTGTGCCCTACCTGCCCATCGACCCGCACGACATGGGCCGGTCCTACGAGGCCGTCGTCCGAGTCAACAGCCAGTCCGGCAAGGGCGGCGTCGCCTACATCATGAAGACCGAGCACCAGATGGACCTCCCGCGCCGGCTGCAGATCGAGTTCTCCGGTGTCGTCCAGCGCGGTGTCGACCAGGACGGCGGCGAGGTCGCCCCGGCCGAGCTGTGGTCCCGCTTCCAGGACGAGTACCTCCCGGACCCGGCCCGCGCATGGGGTCGCTTCGAGCTGGTCAACGTCGTCACCGACTCGACCGTCGACGGAGCCAGCACGATCGAGGCGACCGTCCGCGACGGCGGCGAGTCCCGAACGATCACCGGGACCGGCAACGGCCCGATCGCGGCCTTCGTCGACGCCCTCGCGACGGTCGAGGGCACCCCGGACATGCGCGTCCTCGACTACGCCGAGCACGCCCTGTCCGCAGGCGGCGACGCCCGCGCTGCGGCATACGTCGAGTGCGCCGTCGGCGACCGTGTCCTCTGGGGCGTCGGCGTCGACCCGTCCATCGTCACCGCGTCCATCAAGGCCATCGTCTCGGCGGTCAACCGGGCCGAGAGGGATGCCCCGGTCGCCTGACCAGGCGCCCCCTCGGGCGCGCACGGCCGTGGGGTAGCGTCGGGCACCATGGAGTCCCGGGTCGGTCGAGCGCTGCTTCGGCTGGCTGGGGTCTCTCTGGTCGCGGTCGCCCTCGTGTGCCTCGTCGACCCGCGGCGCGTCAGCGTCGACTACCGCTGGCAGGTGGTCGTGCCGACCGCCGTCGTAGGGATCACCCTGGCTGCCCGATGTCACGTGCATCCCACCCTGAAGAGACGTTGGGTGCCCGGCGTCGTGGCGATTGCTGGATCAGCTGCAGCAACCTTCGTCGCGATGCAGACCCGGTACAACTACGGGTGGGACGCCGGCGCCATCATGTCCATGGCCCGCTCCCTGCATGCCGGGCGGCCACTCAGCCAGCATGACCTGGCCTACCTTTCGCTCTTCCCGAACAACCTGCCCCTGCTCGCGATCGATCGTCTGGGGGCCGACGTCGCACAGCCGCTCGGCCTCAGCCCCGACGCGGTGCTGATCGCGCTGACCGGCGCCGGCCTGGCTGTCACTCTGTATGCCGTGCACGTCCTCGTCGGGCGCGTGGTAGGTCCCGGTTCCGCGCTCGTCGCCCAGCTCGTCGTCGTCGTCCTGGTGGGACTCAGTCCGTGGCTGAGCGTTCCGTATACCGACGTGCTGGCCATGCCGTTTGTCGTCGGCGGCGCGGCCCTGGCTTCCGGGGCCCTGACGCCGGGGCGGCGTGGGGTGCGGGTCATCCAGTGGTCGCTCGCGATCGTCGTCCTTGCCGTGGCATATGCCGTCAAGACCACGCCGGTGGTCGTCCTGGTCGCCGCCGTCATCACCGCGGTCGTCGCGGTGTTCGACGGTGCGCCTTCACCGCGAAGGACCCTCTCGGGTCTTGGGGGGTGCGCTGTAGGTCTCGTGATGTTCGTTGGCCTTGCCGTCGGCCTGCAGGCCGCCTCGCCGGAACTTGCGGGGGTCGACCACCAGAACCTGCGGCCCAACGGCTCGCCGACACTCTTGTGGTGGGTCGCAAACGGCTCGGCCAAGACGGTCTCGGGGTCCGGAACAGTCAGCTACGGCGCGTATGTACGCGCCATGGTCGATGCTGTCGACGGCCGCACCCCTGAACAGATGGACGACTATGCCCGTGGCTATCTCGCGGAGCGGTGGAGGGAGCGCGGCGTGGCCGGGACCGCCGCGTTCTATGCCGACAAGCTGGCCTGGAACTGGGGTGACGGGATGTTCTCGGCTTGGGGGGAAGGCGGCGACTCGCTCCCGGGCCGACTGGCGCCGGCCACGGGCTTCACCGGTGTCGTCCACGACCTCAACGGATTCAACGGCGCTGGGTACCAGGTGCGCGCCGAACTGACTCAGGGATTGTGGCTCGCCGTGCTGGTCGTCGCCGGTGTCGGCCTCCTCAGGGTGCCCTATCGGCGAGAGATCCTGTTCCTCGCGCTGAGCGTGCTCGGCATCGGCGCCTTCACCATGGTCTTCCAAGGGCGATCGCGCTACCTCTTCGCTTTCGTTCCCCTCGTCGTCGCCCTTGCCGGAACGGTCCAGCCTTCGTTCGCGTGGCGGGCCGCGGCGGGGGTCAGGGTTCCCCGCGCGCCGGGCGCCCCTCGCCGGCGCCTGCGCACGTGAGCCTCGGGACCCGAACCCTGTCGTGTCGCCTTCGGTGAGGGGATGAGCTCGAGGAACGGTGGCACCGGGGTCGACGTGTGGTTGGACGTGTCCGCGGGGGTCGCCGGCGACATGCACCTCGGTGCAGCGGACTCCGCGATCGGTGCGATCCGCTTCACCATCGGCTTCACGCCCGCCATCGTCTCGATCACCGCCATGGCGATCTTCTGGAGGTACCCGCTCACCGACGAGCGGTTCCGCGAGTTCCGCAACGAGACGGAGTACCGCAAGCGTCAGCAGGGCCACTTGATCGCCCCCGACGGTCACGTCATCGAGGTCCCCAAAGGCTGACGACGACGAAGGACGGGAACGGCGCTGGGTGCATCGTCATGGGGATGCACCCAGCACCGTCGCACGTGTCAGTCGATGGAGTCGGAGAGCACGGCGTCCACCGACGCCAGCGCCGCCGCGTCACCGTGGCGGATGATCTCGCCCTCGGCCGGGCGGTTCCAGAGCCAGCAGTCGATGTCGGCAGCCGCACCACTGATCTCGGCGGTCGCGGCGGCGTCGGGTCCGTCGCCGACGAGGAAGCGCAGCACGTCGACGTCCTCGCCGTTCCAGCTTCCGGTGACGCGGACGGGGGTCACGGTCCAGGCGTGCATGGCGTCGACGGTGGCGATGGTCACGGGAGCCGAGACGGGCACGTGCGTGAGGTCCGCGTCCGGCTCGTGGCCCCGCATGACCCGCAGCACCTCGTCGATGCCGTCGGCAGCGAGGCGGCAGTCGAGTGGCGTCCGGTCACCGACGGTGAGCTCGGCGTCGAGCCGGTGGATCATGGCCTCGTGGGCCTGTCGTCGCCGGATGTAGCCGGCGGTCTTGTCGTCGGCCCACATCCACAGCGGGGTCTCGGGCGACAGGTCGTCCAGCACCCGGTGCAGCCGCTCGCTCGAGCGGTCGAAGAAGGCGAGCAGTCCCGCCCGGTCGTTCGGCCGCTCCTCGCGCGTCGCGTTCATCGCGTCGAGGTCGGCCGGGTCGGTGAGACGGCGCTCGGCGATCTCACCCCAGAACCACTGCACCTCGCCGAGGTGCCAGAGCAGGTCGTCGGCGTCCCAGTCGGGACACGTGGGCACGCGCACCGCTGCGGGTGCCGTCGCCAGCGCCGCGCGGAAGCGGGCCGAGTCGGCAGCGAGGTGGTCGAGGAAGGGAAGGGTGCCACCTGAGCGGCTGGACGGCATACGAGATCCTCCTGTCAGCGGACGCCGGCTACACGGAACTGCACGGAGATGCGCGGACCCATCGGCTCGGACGTCTTGGGGACCGCATGGTCCCACGTCCGCTGGCACGACCCGCCCATGACGACGAGGTCACCATGGCCCAGGGGATAGCGCAAGCTCTTTGTCGTCGAGCCGGGGATGGGGCCGCCGTCTCGCGGGCGGAGCGTCAGCGTCCGGGCCGACCCGAGCGAGAGGATCGCGATCATCGTGTCACTGTCACGAGAACGTCCGATGCGGTCGCCGTGCCAGGCCACGCTGTCGCGGCCGTCGCGGTAGAGACACAGGCCCGCGGTGACGAACGGCTCACCGAGCTCGGGCGCGTAGTGGCGGCTCAGCGCCTCGCGCGCCTCCACGAGCATCGGGTGCGGGAGGGTCTCGTCGGCGCCGTAGAACTTCGTCAGGCGGGGGACGTCGACGACGGAGTCGTACATCTGGCGCCGCTCGGCGTGCCACGGCACGTGGCGCAGCAGCGCGGTGAAGAGCTCGTCGCCGGCAGCAAGCCAGCCGGGTCGGACGTCGACCCACGCGCCGTGGGCCAGGTGGTGGCGGGTCAGCCCGGTGCCGACGTCGCGAAGGGTCATCGCGTCGGTGAGGTCGAGGAGCGAACCCTGGAGAGAGAGGTCCATGCCCCCACGATAGCCCAAGGGTCGAACGGGTGTTCGAACGTCGGACAGGTTTCGGGTCGCTCGTGCAGCAGACGGCGCGTGCGGTGCCGTCCGGGGCACGGCGCGGGGGACAATGGGCCCATGCCCCTCTACCGTGACGAGGCGATCGTCTTGCGCACCCACAAGCTGGGCGAGGCCGACCGCATCATCACGATGCTGACCCGCACGCGGGGTCGGGTGCGTGCCGTGGCCAAGGGGGTGCGCCGCACGAAGTCGCGCTTCGGCTCGCGGCTAGAGCCCGGCATGGTCATCGACGTCCAGTGCTACGAGGGCCGCAACCTCGACACCGTGACCCAGGTGGAGACGCTCGCGCCCTACGGTGACGCGATCGCCCGCGACTACACGGCCTACACGTGCGCCACCTCGATGCTCGAGACGGCGCTCCAGCTCACCGAGGAGCACGAGCCGCAGACCCAGCAGTACCTCCTGCTCGCCGGCGCGCTGCGGTCGCTCGCCGAGCGCGCCCACGACCCCGGGCTCGTGCTCGACGCGTATCTCCTGCGAT
>NZ_JBFULD010000262.1:0-6147 GCF_056400505.1 Terrabacter sp. P5_B1 | reverse complement strand
CTCCATAGAGTTTCGGCTGTCATAGCGAAGGGGAAACGCCCGGCTCCATTCCGAACCCGGAAGCTAAGCCCTTCAGCGCCGATGGTACTGCACTGGTGACGGTGTGGGAGAGTAGGACGCAGCCGGACACACTTTGTCAGAGCGCCCCGGACGGAACTTCATTGATCCGTCTGGGGCGCTCTTTCTTTTTGTGCTCGATGACGCCAGAGGTGGCGCCGACCACGGTCGGCGCGGAAGGATGCAGAACATGAGTGACCAGGACGGCAACGACAGCCGAGGCGACCGCCGCGACCGCGACGGCGGTCAGCGAGGCCCCGCACGCACCGGCGGGGCCGGACGGGGCTCGGGAGCGCCCCGGTCGGGCGCCCCGCGCTCTTCGGCCCCACGACGCGATGACCGTGGCGGCTACCGCTCGGACGACCGACGCTCCAGCGGSRGCCGTGAYGACCGTGGGCCTCGACGTTTCGATGACCGGCCCCGGGGCGGCGCCGGGCGCCCGCAGGACGACGACCGGCGCGGCGGTCCGCGTCTGACGCCCAAGTCGCCGCGCAAGCCCGAGCCCGCGATCCGCGAAGGCGTCACCGGCCACGAGGTCGACCGCGGCGTCAAGAACCAGCTGCGCACCCTGTCCAAGGAGAACGCGGAAGGCGTCGCCCAGCACCTCGTCATGGTGGCCGAGCTGCTCGACGTCGAGCCCGAGGCCGCCCTGGCCCACGCTGAGACCGCCGTGCGCCGCGCCGGACGCGTCCCTGCCGCGCGCGAGTCCCTCGGCTTGGTCGCCTACCGCCTCGGCGACTGGGCACGGGCGCTGGGTGAGTTCCGTACGGTTCGCCGGCTGTCCGGGTCGAGCCACCTGCTGCCGCTCATGGTCGACTGCGAGCGCGCGCTCGGTCGTCACGACAAGGCGCTCGAGCTGGCGCAGTCGGACGAGGCCACCAACCTCGCCATCGACGACCGGGTCGAGCTCGCGATCGTCGTGTCCGGGATCCGCCGCGACCTCGGGCAGCTCGATGCCGCAGCCGCCGGTCTCAGCGACCTCGTCAAGCGGATCAACCCGAACCGCCCGTCGGCGGCGCGCCTCTTCTACGCCTATGCGGACGCCAAGCTCGCTGCCGGCGACCTCGAGGTGGCGCGTGACTGGTTCGCCAGGGCTGCGGACGCCGACCACGAGCTCACCACGGATGCCGCCGAGCGGCTCGAGGAGCTCGACGGCGTGGACGTCACTGACCTGCTCGGCGACGATGACGACAACGAGTACGGCGACGTCATCGAGTCCGACGACGAGACCGACGACGAGTCCGACGACGAGTCCGACGACCGACACTGATCGCAACCCGGTCAACGGGTCCGATCCGACGGGTCGGACCCGTACACGCAGGCCCCACCCCCTGCTCCGCCGACGGCCTCCGCCGTAGGGTCGTCCCCGAGGAGAACGCATGGACACGGTGAGGTCGGGCGAACCGCTGGTCGCAGGCTATGACGGGGTGGTGTGCGACCTCGACGGTGTCGTCTACCGAGGGGCGGACGCCGTGCCCGAGGCTGCGGACGCCCTTCAGCAGTTCGTGGCTCGGGGCATGAAGGTCGTCTACGCCACGAACAACGCGTCGCGCGTACCAGCCGAGGTCGCCGCCCAGATCGCTGCCTTCGGGGCCCCCGCGACGGCCTCGGACGTCGTGTCGAGCGCGCAGGCGGGTGCGGTCCGGCTGGGTGGCCACCTCGAGCAGGGAGCATCGGTCCTCGCCCTGGGTGGCGACGGTGTGGTCGAGGCCCTGAAGGACGTCGGCCTCGTCCCCGTCTCCCCGGACGGCGATACCGACGAGGTTGCCCGCGTCTCTGCCGTGCTCCAGGGATACGGCAAGCAGCTGCGCGTGAGCGACTTCGAGTCGGCAGCGCGAGTGTTGACGACGGGGCTGCTCTGGGTCGCCACGAACGACGACGCGACCCTGCCCCTTCCCTGGGGACAGTCACCCGGGAACGGGGCCTACGTCGATCTGCTGGTCACCGCTCTGGGGCGACGACCTGACGTCGTCGGCAAGCCGCACCCTCCGCTCTACCGGTTGGCGCTGGACCGCCTCGGGACGCGCCCGGACCGGACCCTCGCGATCGGGGACCGTCTGGGCACCGACATCGTCGGCGCCGAGGCGGCCGGCATCGACTCGGCCTGGGTCCTGACCGGCGTCGACCGGCCGACCGACCTGGTGGCCGCCGATGCGTCCCCGACGTATGTGCTCGCCTCGCTCGACCAGCTCCTGCAGCCGTATGCGGCCCCCTTCCCGGACGCGGACGGGTGGCGGTGCGGCGCCGCCCGGGTGACCCACACCGACGACGGGCTGCACGTCGACCGGGGGAGCGGGACGCCCATCGAGGTGGTGCGGGCCGGCCTGGCCGCGCTGCTGCGCCTGCGCGACGAGAGATCGGACCGCGACCGGCTGTGCCGCGACGCCKAGGCGCTCGACCGGCTGCTCGACGACTCGGCGGCAACGCCTCCCACCGCCGACCCGGTAGCGTGACCGCAGCGGACCAGCCACATGACACGGAGGCGACACATGCTTGGGGAGACTGACGCTCGACGCGACGACCTCGGGTCCGGCGAGCCGGCGGAGGTCGAAGGCAGCGCCGGGGAGAGCGGCACGGCGCCCGGCCCGGACGAGGCCCGCGAGGTTCCTGCGCCGCCGGTGACGGGTGACGAGGCGGTCGACGAGGCGATGGCGCTCCTTGCCGAATCACAGCACGGGTCCTTCGCCGAACGCATCGAGGCGGGAGAGCACGCCCACCGCAGTCTGCAGAGCCGCCTCGGCGGCCTGGGTGGGGCGTGACGCGTCGGCTCGACGTCGAGCTCGTCACCCGCGGACTGGCCAGGTCGCGCACCCAGGCGCGTGAGCTCGTCACCGCGGGAGCGGTGCGCGTCGACGGCAAGCCGGCGAGCAAGCCTGCCCTCCCGGTCGACGAGTCGTCGACCATCGAGCTGACCCGGGAGCCGGAACGCTGGGTGGGCCGCGCCGCCCTCAAGCTGCTCCACGCCCTCGACACCTGGCCCGTCCACGTCGAGGGTCGACGCTGCCTCGACGTGGGGGCGAGCACGGGCGGATTCACCCAGGTGCTCCTCGAGCGAGGGGCGGCTCACGTCACGGCACTCGACGTCGGCCACGATCAGCTCGTCCCGTCGATCGCCACCGACCCGCGCGTGCGTGACCTGCCCGGCACCAACATCCGGGACGTGGACGCGGCAGGACTCGGGGGCGCCTTCGATCTCGTGGTCTCCGACCTCAGCTTCATCTCCCTCGCCATCGCCCTGCCCGCCATGCGCACCCTCGTCACCGACGACGGTGACCTGGTCGTGCTGGTCAAACCGCAGTTCGAGGTCGGCCGGGAGCGGCTCAGCCGCACCGGCGTCGTGAGCTCGCCGCACGAGCGCCGACGCGTCCTGCGCGAGGTGGCCGCCGTCGTCGCGGAGCAGGGACTGCACCTGCACGGGGCCACCGCCAGCCCGATCGCCGGCGGGGACGGCAACCGCGAGTTCCTCCTCTGGCTGGCTCCGAGACCCGTACCGGGCGCGACCGTGACGGCGGTGGATGACATGCTGGAGGCCGTCGACCTGGAAGGAGCCCCGTGACGCGCCGGATCCTGCTCGTGGCCCACCCGAGACGCCCCGAGGCGCTGACCGTCGCCAAGGGTGTCGTCGAGCGTCTCACCCACCTCGGCATCGACGTGTCGCTGCAGGCCGACGAGGCCAAGGCCCTCGACCTCAAGGACAGCTCCCGCGTGCACATCGCCTCGGCCGAGGAGCAGGTCGCGGAGGGGTGCGACCTCGTCGTGGTCCTCGGCGGTGACGGCACCATCCTGCGAGGCGCCGAGTTCGCCCGCAGCGTCGACGTGCCCCTGCTCGGCGTCAACCTCGGGCATGTCGGCTTCCTCGCCGAAGCAGAGCGCGACGACCTCGACGCCACGGTCGAGCACATCGCGAACAACAACTACGCGGTCGAGGAGCGCATGACGCTCCATGTCGACGCCAAGCTCCACGGCGACCTCATCGCGAGCAGCTGGGCCCTCAACGAGGTGAGCGTCGAGAAGGCGTCGCGCGAGCGGATGCTCGAGGTCACCGTCGAGGTCGACGGGCGACCCCTGTCGAGCTGGGGCTGCGACGGGGTCATCGTGTCGACGCCCACGGGCTCGACGGCCTACGCCTTCTCGGCCGGCGGGCCGGTCGTCTGGCCCCAGGTCGAGGCGATGCTCCTCGTCCCCAGCGCCGCTCACGCGCTCTTCGCGCGCCCGCTCGTGCTCGGTCCCGACACGCGTCTCGCAGTGGAGATCAAGGCCGCCACGGAGGGGGCCGGTGTCATGTGGTGCGACGGCCGCCGACACGTCGACCTCCCGCCCGGTGCGCGCATCGAGGTATGCCGTGGGGCGCGACCACTGCGACTCGCGCGCCTCACGAGCGCACCGTTCACCGACCGCCTCGTGGCCAAGTTCAACCTGTCGGTGGCCGGCTGGCGCGGCAACGGCAACGGCGGCGGCGTCGTCGCCGCCGTGGACGACGTGGACGACGTGGACGACGTGGACGTCAGTGAGGGTGCTCGGCCCTAAGGTGGTCCCGTGTTCAGCCAGATGAGGATCCGCGGCGTCGGTGTCATCGACGACGCCGTCCTCGACCTGAGCCCCGGGCTCAACGTGCTCACGGGTGAGACCGGAGCCGGCAAGACCATGGTCGTCTCGGGCCTCGGCCTGCTGCTCGGTGAGCGTGCCGACTCCGGCCTTGTCCGCACCGGCTCGACCTCGGCCCTCGTCGAGGGTGTCGTGCAGCTGCCGCTCGACCACCCGGCCCTCGTCCGGGCCGACGAGGCGGGAGCCGACCACGAGGACGGCGAGCTCGTCATCGCCCGCACGATCGCCGCGGCCGGCCGGTCGCGGGCCCACGTCGGTGGTCGCACGGCCCCCGTCTCGGTGCTAGCGGAGCTCGGGCAGATGCTCGTGGCGGTGCACGGACAGGCCGACCAGTGGCGGCTCAAGCAGGGCGACGCCCACCGGGTGGTCCTCGACGAGTTCGGCGGTCCTGCCCTCGCCGCCCTTCGCGACCAGGTCGCGGAGCTCTACGACCGGTGGCGCGACTCCGCCCGCGAGCACTCCCGGCTGGTCTCCGAGGCCCGCGAGCGTGCCCGCGAGATCGACTCGCTCACGGCCTCGCTCGAGGAGATCGAGGCGGTCGACCCGCAGCTCGGGGAGGACGCGGCGCTCCGCGCGGAGGACGAGCGGCTGGCGCACGCCGACACCCTCCGTCTTGCGGCTGCGCAGGCGCTCGCCGACCTCAGCGGTGACGACTATGCCGCCGAGCCGGCTCCGAACGTGCGCGACCTCATCGGGTCGGCGCGCGGCGCGCTCACGCCGGCCACTGCCCACGACCAGGCCCTCGCGGGGCTCGACGAGCGGTTGCACGAGGTCGGCACGCTGGTCACGGACCTCGCTGCCGACCTCACGGCATACCTCCAGGACGTCGACCTCGACCCCGAGCGACTCGGCTACGTGCAGGAGCGCAGGGCAGCTCTCGGCGTCCTGACGCGGAAGTACGGCGAGACGGTCGACGAGGTGCTCGAGTGGTCCGGGCGCGGCGCGGCCCGGCTCGACGAGCTCGTGACCGCCGACGACCGGGTCGAGCGTCTCGGCGCCGAGGTGGCCCAGCTCGAGGCCTCGCTCGTCGCCGCAGCGCTCGCCCTGTCCGACGCGCGCCGGGCGGCCGGTGACGACTTCGGCATCCGGGTGTCCGAGGAGCTGGCCCACCTGGCCATGGGCAAGGCCGTCGTCCACGTCGAGCTCCGCCGCCGGACCGACCACGACGGCGTCGCGCTGCCCGACGGGCAGCAGGTCCGGCTCTCACGGCACGGCATCGACGACGTCGAGATCCTGCTCGCGGCCAACCCGGGTGCCACGCCACGCAGCGTGGCCCGCGCGGCGTCCGGCGGCGAGCTGTCGCGGGTCATGCTCGCGCTCGAGGTCGTGGGCTCGGCGAGCCCGTCGGGCGAGGCGTCCGGTGGTCCGCCCACGTTCGTCTTCGACGAGGTCGACGCGGGCGTCGGCGGCCGGGCCGCGCTCGACGTCGGGGCGCGCCTCGCCGCCCTCGCCGAGCACGCCCAGGTCATCGTCGTCACCCACCTC
>NZ_JBFULD010000261.1:0-6155 GCF_056400505.1 Terrabacter sp. P5_B1 | reverse complement strand
GCGCAGCAGCGTCAGGCGCTCCTCGAGGAGCTCCTCGAGCTCGGGGATGGAACGACGCTCGAGGAGCATGTCCCAGTGCGTGCGCTGGTGCTTGACGGGCTTGGCCTCGGGCTCGGGGCCGCCACCCTGGAGCTTGGCGTCGAGACCGCAGCGGCACTCCCACGTGGGCGGCACGTCGGCCTCGATGGAGAAGGGGAGCTCGGTACGGTGGCCCTCGGGGCAGACGTAGGCGGTGAGCTGGCGCTCACTCGGTACGACGTTCTCGTCGGATTCCATGCTCCTCGCACCGAGGTTGGAACCGCGTAGTGCTCGATCGGCCATCTGGACCCCTCCAAGACTCGTGTCTGTGGACACCGCTCTGGTGCCATACCCTCACAGACGCTTGAACGAGCGTGACGGCTCAGTTGTTCCCTGAGCGTCCGGGATTGTAAGCCGGTCTCAGACGACCGCCGGGACCGGGTTGCCGGCCTGCTCGATGCCCTCACGCATCCGGACCCGTGCGAGCAGGACGCCGCCGAGGGCGAAGAAGACGATGAGCGCGATGATCGCCCAGCGGTAGCTGAGCGTGAACTGGTAGACGAGCCCGAAGATGAGCGTGCCGAACCAGCTCGTGCCGCGCTCCATCGCCTGGTAGAGGCTGAAGTACTCGGCCTCGCGGCCGCGGGGGATGAGCTGGCTGTAGAGCGACCGGGACAGGGCCTGCGTGCCGCCCAGGACGAGGCCGATGAGCAGTGCCAGCGCGAGGAAGATGACGAGCGACTTCGAGGGCACGAGGAAGGCGAAGACGACGACGACCGTCCACAGGCCGATGCCGTAGAGGACGGTGCGCCAGGCCCCGATGGACGCCGCCACCCGACCGAAGAGCCGTGCGCCGACGAAGGCGACGAACTGCACGAAGAGGAAGACTCCGAGCACCGTCGTCTCCGAGAAGCCGAGCTCCTTGGAGCCGTAGACGCTCGAGCTGCCGATGACGGTCTGGATGCCGTCGTTGAAGAAGAGGTACGCGAGGAGGAACAGTTTCGTCTGGGGGTAGTTCGCGAGGTCGCTGAACGTGCTCCGCAGCTGGGCGATGCTGCCACCGACGACCCCGGCCGAGCGCTCGACGGGCGTCTCGACCGTGCCGGTCAGGTGACGCAGCCCGAGGTAGGGGATGATCGTGAAACCGGCCCACCAGAGTCCTGCGGACAGGATGCTGAGGCGGGTCGACAGGGACCGGTCGAGCCCGAGGTCCTCGTGGAAGAAGTCCAGGCCGAAGTTGAGCGCGAGCAGGATGCCGCCGCCGAGGTAGCCGAACGCCCAACCCTTCGAGGAGACGCGGTCGCGCTCGTTCTCGTTGGCGATGCGGCACAGGATCGAGTCGTAGATGACGAGCGAGGCGCCGAGGCAGATGCCGGCGACGACCACGAGCGCGGCTCCCAGCTGCCAGTTCGTGCCCGCGACGAAGAACATCAGGCTGGCGGCCAGGGCACCGGCCCACGCGAACCCGCCCAGCAGGCGGGTCGGGTGCGGGCTGCGGTCGGCGATGGCGCCGATGAAGATCAGGACGATCGCGGAGAGGATCGTCGTGAAGGTCACGGTGAAGAACCACAGCGACCCCGGCGCGACGGGGATGCCGAGCACGGAGAGGTTCGTCGTGCAGTCCTGGCCGTCGGGCAGGCCGGGACAGGCGGCCTCCTCGGCGACGGTCGTGAGGTAGGGGCTCATGAGCACCGTGGCGGTGGTCGTGACGTAGGCCGAGTTGGCCCAGTCGTACCAGTACCAGGCCCGCTGCTCCCGGGTCTCCGGTCGTGCGGCGTTGACGACGACGTGCGACATGCGAGGACTGTCCCACACGGCCGGGCGCCCCGACAGGGGGAGCGGCGTCGACACGCGGCGTCGACACGCGGCGTCGACACGCGGCGTCGACACGCCGCGTCAGCGGCTCGTGAGGATGACGAGCTGCTGTGTGGCCCGGGTCATCGCGACGTAGCGGTCGACGGCCCCCTCGATGCCGTCACCGAACCGCTCCGGGTCGACGAGGACGACGAGGTCGAACTCGAGCCCCTTGGACAGCGCGGGTGTCAGCGCCCGGACGCGCTCGCTCTCCTCGAGKGGCGGGCCGCCGATGACACAGGCGGTTCCGTCGGCATGGGCGGCCAGCCACGACTGCAGGATCGCCACGAGGTCGGCTGTCGCGCCGTGCTGGACCGGGACGCCGCTTACGCGGATGGAGGTCGGGACGTTCGCATCCGGCAGGGCGGCCCGGATGACCGGCTCGGCCTCCGTCATGACCTCTGCGGGGGTGCGGTAGTTGATGCTGAGCGCGGCCAGGTCGACGCGGTCGAGCCCGATGCGGGCGAGTCGCTCGTGCCACGACTCGGTGAAGCCGTGACGGGCCTGTGCCCGGTCGCCGGCGACGGTGAGGCTTCGCGACGGACAGCGGTTCAGCAGCATCCGCCACTCGGCATCGGTCAGCTCCTGCGCCTCGTCCACGACCACGTGGGCGAAGGGTCCGGCCAGCAGGTCGGGACGGGCGTCACGCCCTGCGTCGTCGTCGAGGGCGCTCCGCAGGTCCACACCGCGCAGCATCGACATGACGTGCATGTCGGAATCGTCCGACGCGATGAGGTGCTCCGCGACCCTGGCCCGCTCCTCGCGCTCGGCGGCGCGGGCCGCGTCGGCCCGGCGCCGGCGCCGGGCCGTCTCCCGGTCTCCGAGCCGCAGCCGGGCCGCGTCCAGCAGGGGCAGGTCCGAGACCGTCCACGCGGCCGGTTCGGCACGCTGGAGCCGACGGACCTGCTCGATGCTGAGGGTGGGCGCGCAGCGGCGCAGGTATGCCGGGACGGTCCACAGGTCCCCGACGAGGTCGTCGGCGTCGAGCAACGGCCAGGAGCGCTCAAACGCGGTCCTGAGCTCGCGGTTCTGCTCGAGCGAGCGCCGGACCATCGCGGGCGTCGCCTCGGCTGCCACGTCCTGGCCATCGTCGAGGCGCACCTCCAGGTCGTGGCGGTCGAGGAGGATGGTGAGGAGGGCCTCCCAGACGTCGTCGCGAGCCTCGTTGTGGGGGACCTGGAGACCCGCCGCGAACGCTTCTGCCCAGTCGGCGGGGGAGAGCCAGACGTCGGCCCAGGGGGTCGTGACCTCCATCCCCTGGCTGGGTGGCTCCTCGTAGAGGCCGACCGCGGGCTCGATGGCGTCGACGAGCTCCATCGAGGACTTGAGCCGAGCCACCTCCGGGTCGGTCTCGGGCGGCGCCGTGGCGCCCTCGGGGAGGAGGTCGCGCAGGGTGCACGTCTGCACGCCTTCCTCACCGAGGCTCGGCAGGACGTCGGCCACGTAGGAGAGGTAGGGCTCGTGCGGCCCGACGAACAGCACGCCGCCCCTGCGGTGCCCGAGCCGCGGGTCGGAGTAGAGCAGGTATGCCGTGCGGTGCAGCGCGACGACCGTCTTGCCCGTGCCGGGACCACCGTCGACGACGAGGGCGCCGCGGGAGCCGGCCCGGATGATGGCGTCCTGGTCGGCCTGGATGGTGGCCAGGACGTCACGCATCCGCGGTGACCGGCTCGCACCGAGCGAGGCGATGAAGGCGTCGTCGTCGTCGAGGGTCGCCTGGTCCTCGAGGCCGTCGGAGGTGAAGACCTCGTCCCAGTAGTCGCTGACGCGGCCGCGCGTCCAGCGGTAGCGTCGTCGGCTCCGAAGGCCCATGGGATTGGCGTGGGTCGCGCCGAAGAACGGTTCGGCGGCGGGTGAGCGCCAGTCGACCAGCACCCGCCGGCCCGCGCGGTCGGTCAGGCCGAGCCGTCCGACGTACGTGGGACGGGAATCGTTCTCATGAACGATGTGGCCCAGGCACAGGTCGAGCCCGTAACGGCTCAGGGTGCGCAGGCGGGCCGTGAGTCGGTGGACCTCCTGGTCCCGGTCCAGGGCGGCTTGTCCTCTGCCACCCGGTGCCCGGCGCGCGGCAGTCAGGCGGTCGGACAGCTCGGCGCTCGTCTGCGCCAGGGTCTCGGCGATCGCGGCGAAGTGCGCCTCGTCGTGGGCGATGAGGGCCGGGTCGGCCTTGGGCATCAAGCGGTCAGAAAGGGCGAAGGCGCTGGTCGTCTGGGGGTTCACGTGGTGAGCTCCGTCCCGAGTTCAGGTGTCGGCCAGCGATTCTGCGGCATGCACGGGGTCTTGCCGCAAGACCCGGGGTGCGCTATACGTTGGAAGTGGAAGGACGGCGTCGGCGTCCTTCCTTTTTCGTGCTCGATGCCGTGCTCGGGCCGGTGCCGACACGGGCGCTCGTGACGGGACCCAAAACGCCGATAATCGACATTATGTCACTTTGACTTGAGGTGGGGCTCCCCRCAGGGACGTCTACCGGTGGTCCTAGATGCGCTCTCGGAGCCGTAGCCTTGGCGGCGATGCAGTGTGACTACTTCGACTCCGGACGGTGCGGCTCGTGCGCCCTCATGGGCGTCCCGTATGCCGTCCAGCTCGCCGACAAGCACCGTCGGTGCGAGCTCGCGCTGGCCRACGCCGCACCGGACGTCGTCTGGCTCCAGCCCTTCGCCAGCGCCGAGTCCGCCTTCCGCAACAAGGCCAAGCTCGTCGTCGGCGGACGCACCGGCGCCGTGACGCTCGGCATCCTGGACGCCGACGCGAACGGCGTCGACCTGCGGGCGTGCGGCCTGCACGAGCAGCCGCTGCAGCGGCTCATCCCGCACGTCGCAGCGCTCGTCGACGAGATGGCCCTCGAGCCGTACGACGTGGGCGCGCGCCGGGGCGAGCTCAAGCACGTCATCCTCACGCTCTCCCCCGCCGGCACGGTCATGCTCCGCTTCGTCCTGCGCTCGCGCCGTCATCTCGCGCTGCTCGAGTCGCGCCTGCCGACGCTGCTCGCCCGGGTGCCGGAGGTTCCCGTCGTCTCCGTCAACCTCCAGCCGGAGCACAAGGCCGTCCTCGAGGGCGACACCGAGATCGTCCTGACGTCGCAGGACGTGCTGGCCATGCCGGTCAACGGACTGACCCTCAACCTGCGACCCAACAGCTTCTTCCAGACCAACACCGCCGTCGCGGCCGGCCTCTACCGCCAGGCGCAGGACTGGATGCGAGGGATCTCACCCGACGCCGTGCTCGACCTCTACTGCGGTGTCGGCGGATTCGCTCTGCACGCTGCGCAGGCGGGCGTCGGCCGGGTGCTCGGCGTCGAGGTCTCCCCCGATGCCGTGCTGAGCGCCGAGCGGTCGGCCCGGGAGCTGCGCGCGGAACGCCGGGACGTCGGCGACGTCGAGTTCCGGGWGGGCGACGCCACCGACGTCGGCGCCCTCGACCCCGACCTGCTCCGGTCCGGAGGTTCGACGGTTGTGGTCAACCCGCCCCGTCGCGGCATCGGCCCCGACCTGGCGCGCTGGCTCGAGCAGTCCGGGGCCGCCCATGTCATCTACTCGAGCTGCAACGTGAGCAGCCTCGCGCGCGACCTCGCGCTCCTGCCGTCCTACGAGACGCGCCGGGCCCGCCTCTTCGACATGTTCCCCCAGACGTCGCACCACGAGGTCATCGTGCTGCTCGAACGCCGATGAGCGACGACTCCCCCGTCGTCGACCGCGCCCGACTCGCCCGGATCCAGAGGCGTTTCGTTGAGTTCGCGGCCGAGTATGCTGCGCTCCCGCTCTATGCGGCGCTGTGTCGTGAGCTGGCCCGAGACGACGAGGCGGCCGCGCTGCTGCTCGCCGCCCGCCCCGGTCAGGCGCGTCCCGTGCTGTGGCTTGCCGCCGTGCACGAACTCGTCCTGCGGAACCCGGATTCGGCTGCAGCACAGTGGTATCCGAGTGTGGTCGGACGAGATGCGGTTGCGTCCGGTGATTCCTGGCCGTCTGTCCGCGAGCTTGTCATGGAGCACCGCGACGAGCTCGTCGAACGCATCGCCACCCAGGGCACGCAGACGAACGAGGTCAACCGCGCCGTGTATGTCGCGGTGGGTCTTGTGGCGGCGACCGCTGACCGGCCGGACCTTCCCGTGGCTCTCGTAGAGCTCGGTGCGAGCGCTGGGCTGCTCCTCGGTGTCGACCGGTATGCCGTCGAGCTCGTCTCACCCGGGAGCCGGGTGCTCTTCGGCGACGCCGCCTCGTCGGTGCGCTGTGTGGGGGTCGACCGGGCCGGTGTCGGCGTCCATCTGACCCAGCGCCGCCTCGGCC
>NZ_JBFULD010000260.1:0-6162 GCF_056400505.1 Terrabacter sp. P5_B1 | reverse complement strand
CTCCTGCGCCGGGACCCCGCGTCGTTGAGCCCTACGGAGCGACGCGTCATCGACGGTCACTGCGTCGTGGGCGCCCGGATGATCGAGGGCATCGACTTCCTCGAGGTTGCGAAATCCGGCATCCGCCACCAGTACGAACGCTTCGACGGGGCCGGACGGCCCGACGGCCGCGTCGGGCAGGACATCCCGATCGCCGCCCGCATCGTCGCGGTGACCACTGCGATCAACGGTGCGCTGCACGACCCGGACGTCGAGCCCTCATTGCCGGTAGCCGCAGTGGCACGTCGGCTCAGATCCGACCCGGGTCGCTTCGACCCCGAGGTCGTGGCGGCCGCGATCGCGGCCCTGGACAAGCACGGGTGGCCGGCGTCCGCACCCGCAGAGGTGGCGTCATGAACGGCGCCCTGCGCCGCGAACCCTTGGCTGGGGCGTTCGGCGTCCTCTGCCTCCTCGCATCGGTCGTCGTGGCGTTCGAGAGCGGAGACATCTCGGCGCTCGGCGACCAGGCAACCCTCTGGGTCGTGGTGGCCTTCGGCGCCACCATGGTTCTCGGTGAGTGGTTCCACATCTCAGCTCCCGGGCTCCGGACGGCTGCGCCGGTCGCGATGGCGGCCGGATTCGGGCTGGCACTCACGACGAGGCTCCCCGGAGGATCTCACCTGACCTACGGCGCCCCGCTCGTGCTGGCGGTGACAGCCATCTCCGTGGCCCTCGGGACGACCGTGCGGGTCGCCGCCCGCCGCGACACGAGTCTCGTGGACACAGCCGGTCGGTTCGTGGCCATCGTCGTGGCCACCCTCGTCTACCGGCTGGCCGTGCTCGGTCAGAGGCCGGCCTCGGCGGCGCAGGAGATGACCGGCGACCCCTGGCAACAGGCCGTCCTGCTGCTCGCGATCTGCCTCCTCGCCCTGGTGACCGACGCACTCTTCACCTCGCTCCTGCGCGGCGCGGCTGCCGGCGCCAATGTGCGCCGCACCTTCGTCGAGGAGTTCCGGTCCTCCTTCGCCCTCTCCATCGCCGTCGCGGTGACGGGCGTCCTCATCGCGCTTGCCGCTCCGCCGCTGGGAGTCGCGGCGCTGCCGCTCTTCCTCATGCCGCTCGTCCTCACCCTCTTCGCGTTCCGCCGCTACGTCAGCATCCGGGCCACGTACCTCCAGAGCATCCGCACCCTCTCGCGGTTGACCGACGTCGCGGGCTACACCCCGGCGGGCCATTCCGAGCGGGTGGCTGCCCTCTCGGTCCGGGTCGGGCGCGAGCTCGGGCTCTCCGAGCGCGAGCTGCTCGACCTCGAGTACGCCGCGCTGCTGCACGACATCGGCCAGGTCGCCCTCGTCGAGCCGATCCCGGGCGGCGCCACGGTCCTCGCGGCGCCGGCCGACCAGCGCCGCATCGAGGCCGACACGGTGGCCATCGTCCGCGAGACCGGTGTCTTCGATGGGGCAGCACGGATCCTGGAGCACCAGACCACGCCCTACCGCCAGGTGCGCGAGCTCGGCGAGGAGATCCCGCTGACGAGTCGCATCATCAAGGTGGTCAACGCCTACGAGGACCTCACGGGAGGTGCGCGCAGCGCACGGGCGCGAGAGGCCGCCGTCGAACGGATCTACCTCGGCCTGGGCTACGAGTACGACCCGCGGGTCGTCGACGCGCTGCTCACGTCGATCGGCAACGGCTCAGCCCAGGCCTGAGAGAGCCGTCACACCGCCACGTCACCCCTTGGGCGGTGGCCGCTGGCGTGCCATCATGGCCACTTCGGGCAACCCCCGTCGCGAGAACGAGCATGCAGGCCAGACCCCCGGCGCTGTTTCACCAGTGAGGACGTCTGCCCTCATACTCTTCTGCGAACGAGGTGCTTCCAGCATGAGTGCGTTGCCCATCACCCGGCTCTTCGACCCGAGCGACCCGGTCTTCCGGGCCCACGAGGGCGGGAAGCTCGGGGTGCACGCCACGTCACCCCTCCGGGACGCCGACGACCTGTCCCTCCTCTACACCCCTGGGGTCGCCCAGGTCTCCCGGGCCATAGCGGCCGACCCCACGCTGGCCGCGGTCTACACGAGCCGTCGCAACACGGTCGCCGTCGTCAGCGACGGCACCGCAGTCCTTGGCCTGGGGGACGTGGGACCACTCGCCGCCATGCCGGTCATGGAGGGCAAGGCGGTGCTCTTCAAGCACTTCGCCGACGTCGACGCCGTGCCCGTCTGCATGGAGACCGGCAGCGTCGAGGAGATCGTCGACGCGGTGGTGCGGATCGCCCCGACCTACGGCGGCATCAACCTCGAGGACATCTCGGCTCCGCGCTGCTTCGAGATCGAGCGCCGGCTCCAGGACCGTCTCGACATCCCGGTCTTCCACGACGACCAGCACGGCACGGCGATCGTGGCGCTCGCCGCTCTGCTGGGCGCCGTGCGGGTCGTCGGCAAGGCTCTCGCGGACCTCACGGTCGTGGTGTCGGGGGCGGGGGCGGCCGGCGTCGCGGTGAGTCGCATCCTCGTCGCGGCCGGGCTCGGCGACGTCGTCGTCGTCGACTCGCGCGGCGTGCTGGGGCCGGACCGCGAGGACCTCGTCGCGCACAAGCAGGAGCTGCGTGACCTCACGAACCGGCGCGGGGTCACCGGCACCATCCGTGACGCCCTCTCGGCGGCCGACGTCCTCGTCGGCGTCTCCGGCGGCACGGTGCTCGAGCGCGACCTCATGCGGATGGCTCCACGAGCCATCATCTTCGCCCTCGCCAACCCCGACCCCGAGGTGCACCCGGAGGTGGCTGCCCGGTTCGCCGAGGTGGTGGCGACCGGCCGCTCGGACTTCCCGAACCAGATCAACAACGTGCTCGCCTTCCCCGGGATCTTCCGTGGCGCCCTGGACTCGGGCGCCCGCCGGATCACCGAGGAGATGAAGCTCGCGGCGGCGTATGCCATCGCCGGGCTCGTCGACGCGCCGACCGCCGACCGGATCGTGCCGAGCGTCTTCGACCAACGGGTGGCGCCGGCCGTGGCCGCCGCGGTGGCGGGCCAGGTCGCCGAGACCGCACGCTAACCCGGCGGGGCGCTCCCGGTCCGGCTCGGGCCGGGAGCGTCGTCCCCGGGGTCGGTGAGGCCCCGGGCCGCCAGGGCCTCGCCGGTGGAGCGCGCGAACGCCACGACGTGAACGACCGTGGGCACGACCACGGCCCGCGGGTTGCGGTCGAGACCGCGGGCGCGGGCCGACTCGCGCACGCTCGAGAACGAGCCGGCCACCCAGGGCACCGAACGCACGACGACGCCGAGGGTCAGTGCGACGACCTCGGGGTCGACGACCCGGCGCAGCGGCCGGGCCGCGCGCACCGCGCCGTCGAGCAGGTCGGTGACCGGCGTCGTGGCGGTGAGGATCCCGGCCGCGACGAACGCGTTGACGATGCCGAGGACGACGCGGACGGCATACGCCAGGTCGTGGGACCACCACTGGAAGGCCAGCAGGAGGACGAGGACAGGCAGCAGGCCCCGCATCGAACGCAGGAGGCGGCGTGCCGGCAGCCGGGTCACCACCACGACCCCTGCGAGCGCGGCCGTGACGAGCGCGAGGGGCCACACCGACGCAGTGACCCACGGGAGGGCCCCGACGGCGAGCACGCCGGCGAGCTTGGCCCACAACGGCATTCGGTGCACGACGGATGTGCCTGGGACGTGCGCGGTGAAGAGTCCGGGCTCCCTCACAGCTCGTCGACCAGTCCGACGTAGTGCTCCACGGCCGCTGCCGGGTCTCCGTCGAAGACGATGCGTCCCTCGTCGACGACGAGGGTGCGCTCGGAGGCGACGGCGAGGTCGAGGTCATGAGTCGCGAGGACGACGGTCTGGGGCAGCGCGTCGAGCAGCGCGCGCAGCCGGAGGGTGTTGCGGCGGTCGAGGAGCGTCGTCGGCTCGTCGAGCACCAGCAGCCCCGGGTCGGTCGCGAGGACGACGGCGAGGGCCATCAGCTGGCGCTCACCACCGGACAGGTCGTAGACGCTCTGGTCGGCGAGGTGGGTCAGCCCGAAGCGCTCGAGGACCTGCTCGGCCGCGACCCGACGGTCGCTGCGTGACCCGTGCAGGCGCCGGAGCGAGAGCTCGACGTCCTCCCGGCCCGTCGGCATGACGAGCTGTGAGATCGGGTCGGTGAAGGCGAACGCCACGTGCCGGCGCACCCGTGCCCCGTGGCGCACGGTGTCGAGACCGTCAACGGTGACTTCACCGGACGTGGGGGAGACGAGTCCGTTGAGCAGCCGGAGCAGGGTCGACTTGCCGGACCCGTTGGCGCCGATGACGGTGACCCGACGCTGGGTCAGGACGAGGTCGACGGGCCCGAGGATGGTGCGCGTCCGTCGGTCCGGGGAGCCGTCCACCGGCACGGTGACCGTGGCGGCGTCGAGCCGTACCTCCGTCACGAAGGGATCACGCGCGCGGGCGCACGAGCACGTCCGAGAAGGCGCGGTGAACGGCGACCGCGGCCACGACGGCGACGACGTCCTTGACCAGGTCCCCGGGCAGGAAGGGCAGGTCGGCGCCCACGGCGGCCGAGAGCGGCAGCCTGAGGTTGACCATGAGTCCCATGATGCCCAGCGCGTGGACGACGACGACGGTCGTGGCGAACGACGCGACGAGCAGCAGGGGCACCCAGAGCGCCCGGCGGGCCCGCCGGAGGACCACCTGCGCCGCGAGCCCGACGACGAGGGCCGCCACGACGAACGACACGAGGTACCCGGCTGTGGGGCCGGTCAGCACCTGCAGGCCGGACTGGCCGCGGCTGAAGACGGGCAGCCCGACGAACCCCAGGAAGAGGTAGAGCAGGACGGCGAGGCCACCGCGGACCGGGCCGAGCACGAGGCCGGTGAGCATCACGGCCAGGGTCTGCAGGGTGATCGGCACGCCGACCCCGCCGAGCGGGATGCCGGGCACGACGGCCGCCGCCACGAGCAGCGCCGTGAAGACGGCCACGAGGGCCACCGACTGCGCGTCAACGCCTCGACCTGCCGAACGGTCCAGGACGGACGACGAGGTCTTCGGTGCACGGCCGCGGGCCGGCGACGGCCCCGGGTGGGCTGAGCTGCGCACGGGCGTGTTGTCGGTCACGGGGAGGACCCTACCGGTGTGCACGACGGACACCGGTCACTATGGTGCTGGGATGCTCGCTGCCCACGCCGTCAGTCAGTCCGCCGCCGACCCGCTCTCCGGACTCGTCGTGGGTGAGCGGCCCGACCCGCAGGCCCGGCCCGGCTGGACCGTGGTCGACCTCCGCGCGGCCGCCCTCAACCACCACGACGTGTGGTCCCTTCGTGGGGTGGGCCTGGCCGCCGACCGTCTGCCGATGATCCTCGGCTGCGACGGGGCCGGTGTCGACGCCGACGGCAACGAGGTCATCGTCCACGCCGTCATCCCCTCGGACGGCTGGCGCGGCGACGAGACCCTCGACCCGCGCCGCACGCTCCTGTCGGAGCTGCACGACGGGACGCTCGCCGAGAAGGTCCTCGTGCCCACCGGCAACGTCGTGCCCAAACCCGAGTCGATGTCGTGGGAGACGGCCGCGTGCCTCTCCACGGCGTGGCTGACGGCATACCGCATGCTCTTCACGAACTCCGGTGTGCAGCCGGGCGGCACCGTGCTCGTCCAGGGCGCCGGCGGCGGCGTCGCCACTGCCCTCATCCAGCTCGGCTCCGCCGCGGGCTACCGGATGTGGGCCACCTCCCGCGACGAGGCGCGTGGCCAGCGCGCGCTCGAGATCGGTGCCGACCGCGTCTTCGGCTCCGGGGAGCGCCTGCCCGACCGCGTCGACGCCGTCATGGAGACCGTCGGCGCCGCCACCTGGTCGCACTCGGTCAACTCCCTGCGCCCCGGCGGCACCATCGTCATCTCGGGTGCGACGTCGGGCGACGCCCCGGCCAAGGCCGAGCTGACGAAGATCTTCTTCAAGCAGCTGCGCGTCGTCGGGTCGACGATGGGCACCCGTGAGGAGCTGGCGCAGCTGGCGCGCCTCGTCGAGCAGCGCCGCGTCGAGCCGGTGGTCGACTCGGTCCTGCCGCTCGCCGACGCACGCGAGGGCTTCGCCCGGATGGTCGACGGCGACGTCTTCGGCAAGGTCGTCTTCACGGTCGGCTGACCCTGCGGGGACGTCAGGCGGGATGCGCTCCCGAGACGTGGACGACCACCGAGAGCC
>NZ_JBFULD010000259.1:0-6183 GCF_056400505.1 Terrabacter sp. P5_B1 | reverse complement strand
GACCACCGGGCAGCGCTGATCGACCTCGGCATCCCGACCCTGCGGTCGCTGGCGCAGTCGGGCGAGGAGCCGCTGGCACCGGCCCTGTCGATCGCGACGCGACGTCGGCTGCTCCAGCAGGCCCGGCTGCAGCTCGCCGAGCGTGAGACGGGTCAGGCGCAGTACGAGCTCCTCGACCCCGAGCCGGGCAGGGGGCTGCAGATGCTGCCCGAGCCCGACGAGGGCGACGTCTACCTCGACTTCGAGGGAGACCCGTGGGCCGAGGGGGGCGCGGGCCGGGAGTACCTCGCGGGCCTGTGGACCCGTCAGGGAGAGTTCGTCGAGTTCTGGGCCCATGACTTCGCCGAGGAGGGCCGTCTGACGGCCGGGCTGCTCGACTGGCTCACCGACCGGTGGCAACGATTCCCCGACATGCACGTCTACCACTACGCGCCCTACGAGACGACGGCCCTGAAGCGGCTCGTCGGGCAGCACGCCACCCGCGAGGCCGAGCTCGACCAGCTGCTGCGACATGAGGTGTTCGTCGACCTCTACGCCGTGGTGCGCCAGGGCGTGCGCATCAGCAAGGGGTCCTACTCGATCAAGAAGCTCGAGGAGTTCTACTGGGGCCACACCCGGTCCGCTGACGGAGCGGGCGTGGCCGACGGGCTGTCGTCCGTCGTCGAGTACGAACGCTGGCTCGCCGGACGGGACGACGGGTCGGCCGACCAAGCCATCCTCGACGACATCCGCCGCTACAACGAGGAAGACGTCCGCTCGACGCTGGCCCTGCACGAGTGGCTCGAGGATCGGCGGGCCGAGCTCGAGGGGGCAGGTCATGTGTTGACCCGGCCCGTGCCGGAGAAGCTGCGCGAGATCTCCGACGAGGAACGCGCCGAGATCGCCCTCGCGGAGCGGCTCGTCGAGGGCGGTCACGAGCTCCTAGCGGGACTCGTCGGATGGCATCGGCGCGAGAAGCGCCCGGAGTGGTGGGACTTCTTCCGCTACAAGGAGCTCGAGACCCCTGAGCTCGTCGAGGACGGCACCGCGATCGGTGACCTCGGGGAGCCCGAGGAGATGCGCGTCGTCAAGCTCTCCAAGGTGTGGCGCTACCCGTTCCCGCCCCAGGACTGCAAGGTGGCGGTGGGCAAGTACGTCCCCGACGTCGACACCCATGCGCCGGTCGGCAAGGTCGTCGCCATCGACCCCATCGAGGGCTGGGTCGAGCTGTCGATGAAGAAGTCTCTCGCGCCGCCACGTCCCCGCGGTCTCGGCGGACCCGGGCCGGTCATGGACGCGGTGCTGCGCGCCAGCATCGCCCGCACCGGTGAGCTGGTGCTCGCCGGGGGCACGAACCTCGCGACGCGACTCATCGAGCGAGTCGTCCCGACGGGCGACGCGCTCACGGCTCGCCGCGACGAGTCCCCGAAGGACGTCGTCGTCCGGGTCGGCCGCGCGCTCGCCGGCGAGGTGCTCGCCGTCCAGGGTCCACCCGGCACCGGCAAGACGTATGCCGGGTCGGCCCTGATCCGTGAGCTGCTCGACGCAGGGCTCCGAGTGGGTGTCACGGCGCAGTCGCACGCCGTCGTGCTCAACCTCCTCGACGAGGTGGCGCGACCCGCCTGGCACAAGGACGGCAGCAACGTCGAGGAGGGCGACGAGCCCGACGACCCCAACGCGCTGATCCAGCACACCTCCGACAACGCCGCGATCGCGGCGGCCCTCGCGAGCAGCGAGGCCACGCTCGTCGGGGGCACCGCCTGGCTCTGGTCCCGCGACGACATGGTCGACGCGGTCGACGTGCTTGTCATCGACGAAGCTGGTCAGTTCTCGCTCGCCAACGCGGTGGCCGTCGCGCCGGCCGCGCGCTCGCTCGTCCTGCTCGGCGACCCCCAGCAGCTGACCCAGCCGACCAAGGCGGTCCACCCGTACGGATCCGGCGTGTCGGCCCTCGACCACCTGCGCACCACGGACGACGGCCTGGTCCACGACGTCATCCCCGCCGACCGAGGCGTCTTCCTCGACCGCACGCACCGCATGCACCCGAGTCTGACGGCGTTCGTCTCGGAGCTCGCCTACGAGGGTCGACTCGAGTCGGCGCCCGGCCGGGAGCGGCTCTCGGTGGAGGCGCCGGGTGCCCTCTCCGGAGACGGACTCCGCTGGGTGCCGGTCGAGCACGAGACCCTCGCCGAGCAGTCGAGCGGCGAGGAGGCCGTCGTCGTCCGCACCCTCGTGGACGACCTGCTGGGCGGCAGCTGGACCACCGCAGAAGGCGATTCGCTGCCCATCGGGCTCTCCGACATCCTCATCGTCGCCCCGTACAACGCGCACGTCGCGGCGCTGACGGCCGAGCTGCCGGCAGGCGCCCGGGTCGGAACGGTCGACAAGTTCCAGGGACAGCAGGGCGCCGTCGTCATCTACTCGATGGCGAGCACGACGGCGGCACTCGCGCCACGCGGTGTCTCGTTCCTCTACGACCTGCACCGCCTCAACGTCGCCATCTCGCGGGCCAGGGCCATGGCCGTCATCGTCGGTAGCCCGTTGCTCACCGACGCGGAGGTCCACACGCCCGAGGAGCTGCGCGCCGTCAACGCGCTCTGCCGTTATGTCGACGAGGCCAAGACCCTCTGACCGTGTCCTTGCCGGGAGACGGCGTCAGGGACGGCGGGGGAGCGTCGCCAGATCGGCCTCGACGACCTCCCGGTCCTCGGCGTCGGTGATGCTCGCGCAGACCTGCCGGGCCGCGGCCGACGTTGGCGGGGCTGACCTCCTCAACCTGGCCCCAGTGATGGAAGGAGGCGTGCGCCTGCGCGATCATCGCGTCGTCGTCCTCGACCGATCGGTCATCCCGGTCGAGCAGCTCCCAGGTCGCGTTGTAGAGGTCCACGCCGAGGCGCCGGTGGTCGATGTCGCTCAGGGCGGCAACCTAGCGCGGTGGTCCGGTCCAGGAGGCCGTGCGGAAGCGCCTCGCGGGCAGTGGGTGCGGTCACCGGGCCTCAGGCGCCGTGGGCAGCAACGTCCCAGAGGCGGCCCCCGCCGCGGATGCCGGGCAGGGCGTCCCGGATGGACCGCTCGGCGAGCTCGGGGGCGATACCGAGGTCGACGGCATACCGCAGGGCGACGGCCGGGGTGCGCTGGACGCCATGGCGGCAGTGCACGAGCACTCGCTTGCCCTCGGCCCGGAACTGGCGCAGCGCCGACGACGCGTCGTCGAGGACGAAGTCGAGGTGCGGGTTCGTCTCCTCCTGCTCCTCGTCGTTGATCCAGAACTCGATGTGGTCGCGGGCGGTCATCCCTGCCGCCGGGATGTCGTCGAGGCCGAGCGCGCACAGGGAGACGATGGCCTGGACGTCGAGCTCGCGGACGCGGTCGAGGTCGGAGATGGTGCCGAGGACGATGTCCGGGTCGATCGGGTGCGGGATCCCGAGGGTGGGGATGTGCGGGTCACCCATCGAGGTGACCGACGGCCAGTCCTCGTGACGACGCCCACCCACCGAGGTCGAGACGGCCAGCTCGACGAGGTCGTGGGCGCGCAGCCCGGGCCAGCCGTGCACCATGCGGCGCCACTGGGTCGGGACGGCCGAGGCGCCGTAACGCGCCCCGAGCAGCGAGCCCGCGATGGCTGCCACCGTGTCGGTGTCGTGGCCGGCTCGCACCGCTGCCTGCAGGCCGCGCTGCAGGTGCATGGCCGAGCCGTCGCCCCGGTCCGTCGTCGTGATGGCGGCCCAGGCGTCCTGCAGCGCGGTCACCGTGAAGCCGTTGTCGCCGAACCCACCCGGCTCCGCTCCGGTCGCCGCCTCGATCCAGTCACCCCACCGGCCGGTGTTGGCCGCGCTGACGAGGTCGAGACCGGCCGCGAGGTCGAGATGTCCTTCGGTGACCGCGACCCGGATCGCCTCCGACCACAGCACGGCGGAGTCCCCGGCCAGCGGGTCGGCGTGGGTCAGCAGGGCGATGGCCCGTGCGGCCCGCGCGGTCGCGTCGCGGTCCTCGAGCGCCGACAGCCCGACGATGGGGGTACGCATCAGGGCCCCGTTCCCGGCTGTCAGCCCGGTCCGCGCGTGCAGCGCCTCGCTGGCGCGCGTCAGGCGGTCGTGCGGGGCTCCCGCGAGGTGCTTCGCCTCCGTCAGGACGGCCCGCGTCTGGGTCCCCACGTCGGTGGCGCCCCCGTCGAGCCACGCCGTGAAGGCCTCGGCCACGGCGTCCAGGCCCGCGGGCGAGGAGAGGTCGACGCCCTGGGCCGCCACCCGAGCCACACAGAGCGTCATCTGTGTGTCGTCGCTCCACTCTCCCGGCTTGTAGGGGCCGAGGCCACCACCCTTCATCACGGCCTCACCGACGGGTGGCGCGGCCATCTCGTAGGGCACGCCGAGGGCGTCGCCACAGGCTTCACCGAGCAGCACCCCGGCCGCACGGTCGACAGCGATGGGGCGGATCGGCACGGCTGCTCCTCGATGGGGTCGGTGGCGGTCAGTGAGGGGTGGGGGTGGCGGGCGGGGGTGGCGGGCGGCGGCCTCAGGGCAGCGCAGAGGAAAACTACCGTCAGGTGCGACCGATCCGGACGCACGGTCCAACCCTCGACGCCCATGCGACGGGCACCGCAGGCCGATCCTCAGCGACCCAGGGCGACGCCGTAGGCTTCTGGCGTGCTGCAACCGCTGACCGTCGTGCTGCTCGTCGCGAGCGGCGTGCTGGGCCTGCTGGCCGCGCACCACCTTCTCCGGGGCCGTCTGGTCGACGACCCGGTCATCATCGTCGGCGCCGCCATCGAGCTCGCGCTGCTCGTGCAGCTCGTCGTGGGCCTGACCAAGGCCTCGGCGATCGGCGACGGCGCCGAGCGGGCGACCTTCATCGCGTACCTCTTCACGGTGCTGCTCGTCATCCCCGCCACCATCGTCATCGCCGTCAAGGAGAAGACGCAGTGGGCGATGGGCGTCGTGCTCGGGGGCGCCCTCGTCGTCGCCATCCTCGTCGCCCGTCTGCAGCAGGTCTGGAGCCTCAATGCCTGAGCCGCAACGCCAGTCACCGCCCGAGTCGCAGCCGGAGTCGCGGGGCGCGTCACACCACGAGTCCCCGCACACCGGGCACGGCTTCGGTCGTCTCCTCGTCGCGGTCTACGGCCTCCTCGCGCTCGCCGCCACGGGACGCTCGATCCTGCAGATCAGCGAGTACTTCGCCCGGGCCCCCGTGCCCTACCTCCTCTCGGCCGTCGCGGCGGTCATCTACCTCGTCGCGACGATCGGGCTCGCACGGGGCGACCGGGCGTCGGTGCGCCTCGCGACCATCGCCCTGTCCGTCGAGCTGGTCGGCGTCCTCGTCGTCGGGACGGTCTCGGCGGTCAGGCCCCAGGCCTTCCCGGACAAGACGGTCTGGTCACACTTCGGGCAGGGCTACGGTTTCGTGCCGCTCCTCCTGCCGCTCGTCGGCCTGTGGTGGATCCGCCGCACGGCCCGCGCCAGTGCTGCCTCCGCCGCCGAGGTGGCGCAGTCGGGCGACTGACGTCGCGCCGATAGGGTGGCCGCCATGACCGAGCAGACCCCTGCCCCTGCGCCGACGACGCAGGCGACACCCGTCGCCGGCCCCCTGACGGTTCGCGAGATCAGCGCCGACGAGGCCGTCGAGACCCTCCTCGAGCTCGGCGGCAGCTTCCTCCAGACACCCGCCTGGGGTCGAGCCAAGGCAGGGTGGCGCCGCACGCACCTCGGCTGGTTCGACGCGGCGGGTCACCGGGTCGGTGCGGGCCTCGTGCTTTCACGCACGATCCCGCGCCTGTCCCGGTCCTACGCCTACCTGCCGGAGGGCCCGGGCCTGCCCTGGGACCTCGTGGCGACCGACCCGTCGGCCTGGCTCGACCCGCTCGTGGCGTGGGCCAGGAGCACCAAGGCGTTCGCGCTGCGCCTCGGCTACCCCGTCGTCTCGCGCATCTGGGACCGCGAGCCGGTCAAGAAGCAGGTCGTCGACCAGGGCCTGCTCAGCTTCACGAGCCTCCCCGCCGCCGTCGACAACCCCGCCGCTCGCCGCCTCGAAGCATGGCTCGACCGCAACCAGTGGCTCGCGCTCGGCGCCGACGGCGTCGCCGTGGGCCAGCCCCGCCTGCTCTGCGTGGTCGACCTGCGCGGACGCACGGACGCCGACCTGCTCAAGGGCATGAACCAGCAGTGGCGCCGCAACGTCAAGAAGGCCGAGAAGGCCGGGGTCCAGGTG
>NZ_JBFULD010000258.1:0-6188 GCF_056400505.1 Terrabacter sp. P5_B1 | reverse complement strand
GCGTATGCCGTGCCGCCGACCCGACGACATACGCGCCGATCCCGTGTGCCCGGACGCCTCCCCTCGCTACGCTCGATGTCTCGGGGAGATCGAAGCAGGTGCCTCATGGGCGATCCGGAACAGCCGCGCGCCGGTCCCGAACGGTCGGGTCAGGACGGGCGCGGCGGCCTGAGTGCGAGCGGGTGGGCGGCCGTCACGGCGCTCGGAGCCGCGGCGATCACCGCCGCCGTCACGCTGGTCACCCACTTCGTGCCGCCGATGGGCGCGGAGCAGCAGGTGGTCGCCGAGTCCTCCGGCGCGGCTCCATCCGCGAATGCACTCCTGACGCCGGCTCCGGCCACCCCGATCCCGACGGCGGCTCTGTCTGCGGCTCCACGGTCGGAGCTGCTGAGACGGCTCACGGGCACGTGGTCGGGGCCGGCCAGGTCGGGGTCGCAGCGCTACACGATGACGCTCGTCGTGACGAGCTCGTGCGCCGAGGGGAAGACGTGCGGGACGCTGACCACCGACCTGCTGCCCTGCGTCGGGACCATCACGCTCGTCGCGATCGGGGACGGTCCGATGTTCGACTTCGCCACCGACTCGTTCAGCCGGGACAGCTCGGCGTCGTGCGCCCTGCGGACGGGTGGGGGCGACTACTTCGTGCTCGGCGCCGACGTGCTGGCCTACCAGACCGGCTACGACGGAGGCACGAGCGGCACCCTGCGCCGGGTGGGCTAGGTCGCCCGGGCCAGCTCGCAGACGAGACGCAGGGCGTCCTCGACGGAGCCGGTGACGTCGGGGATGGGGAAGAGCGTGGCGCGCACGACGCGGTCGCGGTCGACGACCAGCGTCTGCCGCTTGAGCTGAGTCGTACCGCCGGCGCGGAAGGTCGGCAGCCGCAGAGCCACGTGTCACCGAACTCCGGCCTACCAGGACCCGGAGGACGAGCCGCCACCGCCGCCACCGGAGAAACCGCCTCCGGCGAAGCCCGACGAGCCGGATGAGCCGGGCGTCGAGGTGAAGGTGCCGGTGGAGGTCGTCGAGAACGAGTCGACTCCGGCGGCGATGCTCGTGAAGTCGGGGAACGCGTTGCCGCTCCAGACGTACCACGTCGGCATGAGGAGGGGCTGGTTCGCCGCCTCCGCCGCCTTGGCGACCTCGGCGAACGTGTGGGCCCACCGGTCCGCGACACCGAAGACGACGGCATACGGCAGGTAGCGGCTGAAGACGTTGGACGCCTCCTCGAACTCGATCTGCCCGGCCTCCGCGGTGGTGAGGTACTCCTTGAACCCGAGCGACTGCGCGAGCACCGCGGACCCCTCAGCCGTCTTCGCCGCCATCCGCCCGCCCAGGACCCAGACGATGAGGCCCGCGACGATGAGCCCGATGCCGAGCGCCACTCCCCCGCTGAAGCCGCCGCCGAGCATGGCGCTGATGGCCCGGCGGCCGTAGAAGAGCAGGAGGCCGCCGAGGGCCGCGATGACGAGCCCGACGCCCTGCCACACTCCACGTTGGGTCTGGGGCGAGGAGCGGAACCACCCGCGCGTCACGACCTCCTGGTACATCGCGCCCTGGATGCGCTTCAGGGTGCTGGCGAAGGTGTTCTTGAGCTCCGAGAGGGGCACGACGTCGCCCCGGGTGGAGAAGATGCCGTCGAGCAGCTGCCGCTCGTAGGGCAGCAGGCGCTCCTCGGGCGGCGGCGCCAGCCGCGTCAGGGTCCAGTCGGTCCGGCTGAAGACGCCCTCGCCGCCGACCTCCTCGATGCGCAGGAAGCCGCGCACCGCGAGGTCGATCACCGTCGCGGACACGTCGATCGGGTTGGCGGTCTCGTCGATGATGGTGCCGACCATGCCGGGCTGAACGCCCCGGGGTGGCTGGAACTGGACCGCCACGGTGGGTGAGCCACCACGGACGGTGGCCGCGCCGGGCGTGCCGTCGCCGGCGGCCCCGGTGCCGAACACCGGCGACAGGCCGGGGGTGAGGTCGGCGTAGCGCTCGTCGCGTCCGCGCGTCCACACCAGCGCACCCATCACGGCCAGCGCCAGGACGGGGGCACCGATGGCGCCGGCCCAGGCCGCCGCGTTGGCGGCCGGGGCGGCGTCGGAGCCGATCGAGGCCCCGGAGTCCCCCTGGCGGACGTCCGCCCGCACGTCCCCGAAGGCCGAGGGCGGGTAGGAGGCGAGCACGGACATCGCGTCGCCGGGCGCGAGGTTCTCGGCGGAGAATCGCGCCGGGTTGCCGGACGTGGCCTGGCACGGCGTGTCGGACCGGCTGATGCCCTGGTAGCAGGCTGCCTTCGTCGACCCCGCCGGTGCGGTGACGGTGATGGAGACCCGGTCGCGCGGCGTCGTCTCGTTCGTCCCGAAGACGTTGTAGTAGAGCTCGACCGAGTCGGTCTGGCTCGGGTCCGTGGCCGGCTTGCCGTCGGCGGTGATCGGGTTGAGCACGTTGTGGAGCGTGTAGCTGACCTTGTAGACCTGGGTGCCGCTGGTGTACTGGTCCGCCGACCCGATCCGGATCTCCCGCGCAGCGCCGTTGTCCCTGACGCTGAAGTTGTCGGGGGCGCCGCTCGGGCTCGCGACGGCGACGTCGGTCATGTCGTAGTAGCGGTAGCGGTTCTCCTCGTTGTTCCACCCCATCCGCACGACGACGTCGCGGAAGATCCCGTGCTTCTGCTGACCCGACGGGAAGCGCCAGGTGATGGTCTCGGTGACCTTCATGCTGCCGTCGGGCTGGAGGTCGTAGACGGCGACGAAGGAGTCCATGCCCTCGTCGCCCGCGGCATACGCACTGCCCAGGGGTGCGACGAGGAGCAGGGCGGCCGCGAGGAGGAGCCCCAGCACGCCGAGCCGCCGGCCGCGCCTCACGCTCGATCGGGTCGAGCCGGTCGATCCAGCCATCGGGGTGCCTCCACGTCGTTCGTCCCGTCCATCCTGACACCGGACGCGCGTGGCGTGCCTCCGGTTCCGGCAGCGGAGGCGCCGAGTCGTGCGGCCGGGAGCGAGGGGTTCAGCGTCGTCGGTTGGCCGCGCTCATCGCGCGGTCCGCCTCACGGTTGTCCTGGCGCTCGCGAAGGGCATGCCGCTTGTCGTACTCCTTCTTGCCGGTCGCGATCGCGATCTCCACCTTGGCGCGGCCGTCCTTGAAGTAGAGGGACAGCGGCACGATGGTGCGCCCGCTCTCGCGGGTCTTGTGGGCGATCTTCACGAGCTCGGCGCGGTGCAGGAGCAGCTTGCGCTTGCGACGAGGGGCGTGGTTGTTCCACGTGCCGTTGAGGTACTCGGGGATGTGGACGTTCTCGAGGTAGAGCTCGTCGCCGGTGAACATCGCGAAGCCGTCGACCAGCGACGCCCGCCCCATCCGCAGCGCCTTCACCTCGGTGCCGGACAGGACGATGCCCGCCTCGAAGGTGTCGTCGATGAGGTAGTCGTGTCGGGCCTTGCGGTTGCTCGCGATGAGCGACCGCCCCTTCTCCTTGGGCACCGGACCGTCCTTCCGAGTCGGGTCTGCAACCGATGCGCACGGGGCGTGCGCGGGTGCGTGGCCTGTCGCCGACGTACGGCGGGGCTCAGCGCACCAACGCTACCCCGAAGACGTGACCGGCTCCGAGCCGGTTTCCCTCAGGTGCCCTTCAGGCCGGTCAGAGCCAGCCGCGCGGGTCGACGGGGGTGCCGTCCTCGTAGACACCGAAGTGCAGGTGGCAGCCGGTGGAGTAGCCGGTCGTGCCCGAGTAGCCGATGAGCTGGCCGCGGTTCACGCTGCCGCCGAAGTCCACGATGCTCGTCAGGTGGTTGTAGGTCGTCACGAGGTCGACCCCGCGGCGGATCCCGTGGTCGATGACGACCTGGTTGCCCCAGCCGCTCGCCCGCCAGCCGGCGCGGATGATCTGACCCGGCGCGGCGGCATACACCGGCGTGCCGCAGGGGATGCCCCAGTCGAGGCCGTCGTGGAGCATCCACTTGAGCAGGACCGGGTGCCACCGCATGCCGAAGCCGGACGTCGTCGGACCGTTGGCCGGGAAGCTGAGGAAGTTCGACGGGGTGGAGTCGCTCGGGACCGTGACGGGCGGCTGTGCCCGCGGGGTGTAGCTCCTCCCGTGCTTCGCGGCGGCGGCGGCCTTGGCGCGCTCGGCGGCGATCCTCGCCTGACGTTCGCGCTCGAGCTTCGCCTTGAGCGCGGCGACGCGCTTCTGCTCGGCGATGCGCGCCTTGCGGGCCTGCTCGACGAGGACCGCCCGCAGGCGGTTCGACTCGGCCTGAGCGGCGGCCAGATCGGCGGCCTCGTTCTTGCGCTGGACGGCGAGGTCGGCGGCGTAGGTCGACTGCTTGGCCTTGAGCTGGTCGAGCTGCGTCTTCGCCGCGGCGGCGTTCTGCGTGGCGGTGATCGCGTTGTTCTTGGCGACGACGGCCTGGTTCTTGGCCTGCGTGGCTGCTGCAGCCGCAGCCTCGGCGCCACGGAGGGCGGCCTCGGCCTGGCGCTTCAGGTCGGCGATCTCGCCACGCACGGACGTCAGGTAGGAGCGGGTGGAGGTGTTGTCGACCGTCATCGCGGCGAGCTTGTCGATGGTGTCGCTCGCGACGGCGCTGGCCRTGTCGGCCATCACGAGCCGGTTGGCGAAGTCCTGGGGGGACGTCGAGCCGAAGACCATCCCGAGCTGGGACTCCTGCTCCGAGCCCTGGAAGACCTCAGCCGCGTAGGAGTCGAGGGCGTCCTGGCTCGTGACGAGCTCGGTGGAGCTCTTGGCGAGCTGCTCCGTGGCGCGCTGCTGGTTGGCCTGGGCGACCGCGAGCCGCTGGGCCACCTCCTCGTTGTGGGCGCGGGCCTTGGCCTCGGCGTCGATCGCGCGGGCCTCGGTGGCCTCGGCCGCGACCTGCGCCGCCTGGGCCTTGGCCTGAGCCCCTTGCGCCGCGACGACGCGCTGCTGGGCAAGCGGGAGGGCCGCGTTGGTCCGCTCGAGGTTGACGAAGGCCCGCGCGAGCGAGGCGTTGGTGCCTTCGAGCTGCTGTCCGAGCGCGGCGATCTTCTGGTCGTTGCGCTTCTTCTGGTCCGAGACGGAGTCCGCACGCGCGACGAGGGCCGAGCCCAGCGAGACGGAGCAGGCGACGACGAGGCCCGCGGCCGTCAGCCTGGCGGCGGGGCCGGTCTTGTCATCACGTCTCATGAGCCACATAGTGCCCAATTGGTACCACAGGTCACTCCGGTTGGCGAGAGTTCGTTCCGGTTTCGCACAGGTCGACCTCAGACCCGCAGGTAGCGGCGCAGCGTGACCCACGACGTCAGGGTCGAGAGACCGACGACGCCGACGATGACGAAGGGCGCGACGTGGTAGACGTCGGCGACGCCGATGAACGCCGTGTCGGTGAGGGTCTGGCTGAGGAAGCCGACGACGCCGTAGCGCACCGTGGCCCACAGCATGCCCATCGCCAGCGCCGCCCCGAGCACGCTGGCCAGTACGGTCTCCATGACGAACGGGAAGCGGATGGTGAAGTTCGAGGCGCCGACCAGGCGCATGATCCCGGTCTCGCGGCGCCGGCTGAAGGCGGTCTGGCGGATCGTCGTCGAGATCAGCATGACGGCCGCGAAGACCATGAGCGACGAGAGGGCGATCGCGGCCCAGGAGACGGTGTTCATGAAGGTGAAGAACTTCTCGAGGAGCTTCTTCTGGTCCTGGACGTCGGCCACGCCCGGCATGCCCTTGATCGAGCTCGCGACGACGTCGAACTTGTTGGCGTCGTTGAGGTTCACGCGGTACGAGTCGGCGAAGTAGGACTCCCCCGCGCGGGCGAGCGGCGAGTTCTTGTAGGTCTGCTTGAACCGGTCGAAGGCCTGGTCGCGTGACTCGTAGTAGACCTCCTTGACCGTCGGCTTCAGCGCCTCGAGCTCGGCTTTGATGGCCATGCGCTGCGCGTCCGTCGTCGGCTCACCCCCACAGTTGGCGAAGCGGGTCTTCTCGGCACAGAGCAGGACTGTCACCTGGACGCGGTCGTACCAGTAGTCCTTCATGGTGTCGACCTGCCGCTGGCCCATGAGGCCGAGGCCGAGGAGGTACATCGAGATCATCGTCACGATGACGACCGAGACGGCCATCGAGAGGTTGCGCCGGAGGCCGTTGCCGACCTCGCCGAGGAGGAACTGGAATCGCATGTCGTGTCTCGCTCTGTCTCGCGCTCAGCGGTCGCTCGTCTGGACGGCCTTGTGCCGACGGA
>NZ_JBFULD010000257.1:0-6198 GCF_056400505.1 Terrabacter sp. P5_B1 | reverse complement strand
GTCCTTGGGCGGCGCCGTCGTCGTCAGGTGCTCGAGCAGGTGCTGGGTCGCGTGCGCAACCGCCTCGACGGCCTCGTCGAACGCGGCCTGGTTGGCCTGGCTGGGCTTGGTGCTGCCACTGACCTTGCGGACGTACTGCAGCGCGGCAGCACGCACCTCGTCCGAGGTGGCAGCCGGCTCGAAGTTGTGGAGCTGTCGGATGTTGCGGCACATGTCTCGACTGTATGTCGCACCTCCCACGTCGAGGGCCTGGTTCCCGACCCGATTCCCGACGGGACGGCGCGTATGCCGACGGTGGCCGTGCCGGGGCCGGGCGCGGTGAGAGGGTGGGCCGATGGAGGTCCTCGTCCTGCCCACAGCCGCCGATGTCGCCCGTCGTGCTGCCGAGGTCGTCATCGCCGGCCTCGGTGCCGCGCGTCGTGCCGCGCCTCGTCCCGAGCGTCGTCCCGAGCGTCGTCCCGAGCCGGTGATCGGGCTCGCGACCGGGTCGTCACCGCTGGGGCTCTACGCTGAGCTCGCCGCGGCGGTGCGGGCAGGGAGCCTCGACCTGGGCCGTGCCCGCGGCTTCGCGCTCGACGAGTACGTCGGGCTGCCGGCCGGCCACCCGCAGTCCTACCGCGAGGTGCTGCTGCGCGAGGTCTGCGCACCCCTGGGACTCCCGCCCGACCGCCTGCACGTGCCGGACGGATCCGGCCGGGACGAGGATGCGCTGGTCGCCGGTGCAGCCGAGTACGAGCGACTCATCGCCGCGGCGGGCGGTGTCGACGTGCAGATCCTCGGCATCGGGGCCAACGGCCATCTCGGCTTCAACGAGCCGGGCTCGGCGCTGTCGTCGAGGACCAGGGTCAAGCGGCTCTCGGACCGGACCCGGCACGACAACGCCCGCTTCTTCGACGGCATCGACGACGTGCCGACCCATTGCGTCACCCAGGGGCTCGGCACCGTTCTCGACGCGCGGCGGCTCGTCCTCGTGGCGTCCGGCGCGGGCAAGGCGGACGCGGTCGCGGCTGCGCTCGAGGGTCCCCTGTCGGCCTCCTGCCCGGCATCGGTGCTCCAGTGGCACGCCGATGCGACCGCCGTGCTCGACGAGGCCGCAGCGTCGGGCCTGCGCAACCGGGACTACTACGACGCCTCGGCGGCGGGCCTGTAGGACCCGGCCCCACGGCATACGTCCTCGTTCGGCGTGTCGTGCAGGCCTGTGGACGACGCACAGGGGTTGGGAACTTCTTCTCCACAGCCCGTGGAAAGGCATTTGCGCAGGTCATGGAGCACGGCGGGATGGGGTCGGCACGAGGCCCCCACACCTGTCCACACACCTTTTCCACAGCTGTTGACGGCGTGTCGAGCAGGGCTGTCCACCGGTTGTCCACAGCCGGTCGCGATTCGAGGGCTCCCAGATTGGTGCCCGTCGGGCGGCGCCCCTACGGTGGGGCGGGTGCTCTCGTGCCGGGCCGACGTGGCTGCTCACACCTCGTCGTCGCCCCCCGGGGAGCCACTGTCAGAACCGCGTTGTTCACTGTGGTGGACCAGGTTGCAAAACACGTCATCAGCACTCAGGGGAAGGGGAGCCCGTGTCTCTCGCCGAGTTGAGCACGAGCGCCTTCGCGTCGTCGTCGGCCCGTGACGGCGGGCCTCCGGACGACCGGCTCCCGCCGCAGGACGTCGGTGCGGAGCAGTCCGTGCTCGGCGGCATGCTCCTGTCCAAGGACGCCATCGCCGACTGTGTCGAGCAGCTCAAGGGCACCGACTTCTACCGTCCGGCACACGAGCTGATCTACGACGCGATCCTCGACCTCTACGGCCGCGGCGAGCCCGCCGACGCGATCACCGTCAGCGACGAGCTGACCAAGCGCGGCGACCTCGGCCGCGTCGGTGGTCAGGCCTACCTCCACCAGCTCATCGCCTCGGTGCCCACCGCGGCCAACGCCGGCTACTACGCCCAGATCGTCGGCGAGCGCGCCGTGCTGCGCCGCCTCGTCGAGGCCGGCACCCGCATCGTCCAGCTCGGCTACGCCCAGGGCGGCGGCGACGTCGAGGACATCGTCAACGCCGCGCAGGCCGAGGTCTACGCCGTCGCCGACAAGCGTGGCGGCGAGGACTACCACGCCATCGGTGACGTCATCGAGGCCACGGTCGACGAGATCGAGGTCGCTTCGGGCCGGTCCGGTGAGATGACCGGTGTCCCGACCGGGTTCACCGACTTCGACGCCCTGACCAACGGCCTGCACCCCGGCCAGATGATCGTCATCGCCGCCCGTCCGGCGATGGGAAAATCGACAATCGGCCTCGACATCGTGCGGTCGGCCGCGATCAAGCACAAGATGGCCGCCGTCGTCTTCTCGCTCGAGATGAGCCGCACCGAGATCACCATGCGTCTGCTCTCGGCCGAGGCGGGCATCCAGCTGCAGCACATGCGCAAGGGCACGATGCGCGAGGAGGACTGGACCCGCCTCGCCTCGACGATGGGCCGGGTCTCCGACGCCCCGCTCTTCATCGACGACTCGCCCAACATGTCGCTCATGGAGATCCGCGCCAAGTGCCGCCGGCTCAAGCAGCGCGAGAACCTCAAGCTCGTCGTCATCGACTACCTCCAGCTGATGAGCTCGGGCAAGCGCGTCGAGTCACGCCAGCAGGAGGTCTCGGAGTTCTCGCGTGCGCTCAAACTGCTCGCCAAGGAGCTCGAGGTGCCGGTCATCGCGATCTCGCAGCTGAACCGTGGTCCGGAGCAGCGCACCGACAAGAAGCCCGCCATGAGCGACCTGAGAGAATCGGGATCGATCGAGCAGGATGCCGACATGGTGATCCTGCTCCACCGCGAGGCGGCCTACGAGAAGGACTCGCCCCGGGAGGGCGAGGCCGACCTCATCGTGGCCAAGCACCGAAACGGCCCCACCGACACGATCGTCGTCGCCTTCCAGGGTCACTTCAGCCGCTTCACGAACATGGCCAACAACTTCTGACGCCAGCGCCGTCGCACCAGGCGGCCCGCAACCGCGGATCGAGTTGTCCGGCAAGGAGTGCCAGACAGGAGTCCAGGGCGTGATCCTTCCCAAGGTGCGCGATCCCCGCTTCGTCACTATCCGACGCGGCGGGACCCTGACGGATGCCGACCACCACCGTCTCGCGCTGTGGGCGGCGACGTGCGCCGAGCACGTGCTCGACCTCTTCGAGTCCGAGCGACCGCACGACCCGCGCCCGCGCGACGCCATCGGGCACGCCCGGGCCTGGGTGCGCGGCGAGGTCCCGATGATGCAGTCGCGCGCCGCAGGCGGCCACGCCATGGGGGCGGCCCGCGACCTGCGTGGTGCCCCGAGGTTCGCGGCATACGCTGCCGGGCAGGCCGCGTGCGTCGCCCACGTGGCAGCGCACGAGCTGGGCGCAGCCGCCTACGCCATCAAGGCGGTCCGGGCCTCCGTGCCGGCCGACGAGAGCGATGCCGCCGGCCGAGCTGAGTGCGCGTGGCAGCGCGAGCAGCTCCCGACCGCGATCCGCGAGCTCGTCCTCGACGACGAGCGGCTGCGCAACGACATCTGCTGGTCCGTGTTCGACACCTGACAGCCCGTCGGCTCAGCCGATCGCGGTGGTGCGCCTGATGTCGGTCCAGCCCGTCCATCCGCGCTCCTCGAGCAGCTCGAGCAGGCGAGCCGCGCACGCGAACGACTGGAGGAACGTCGCGTCGAGCAGTTCGACGAGGTCGGCGCTGACGGGATGCTCGTCCTCCATCCCTTCGCCCTCGGCGGCCGCAGCCTCGATGAAGGCGGCCACGCGGTCGGCCAGCTCGGGCAGGCGCGGATCGTCCGGGCCGCAGTCGACGAGGTCGCCGATGTCGAGGTAGAGCCGGCGCAGCGGCTCGTGCTCGATCTGCATCTGCTTGATCTCCATCAGCGCGGCGACCGAGTCGGGCATCTGCGCACTGATGAGGATCCAGCTGTCGCGCTCGACCTCGATGACCCGCTCCGGGAAGCCGAGCTCACGCATCCGCTCGACGTAGGCGACCGCCTCGGGAGGCAGCGCCAGGCTGTCGCCGGCCGCCAGCTTGGCGATCCGCTCCCGGTGCCGTTGGCGCTCCCGGATCTCGGCGCGCAGGCGGCGGTCGATGTCCTCGACCGCGGCCGCGAACTCCGCGTCGTCCGCCGCGAGCAGCTCACTGACCCGGGACAGCGGCACGCCGGCGTCGGCGAGGATGCGGATCCTGACGAGCTGGACGACGGCGGCCGCGTCGTAGCGCCGGTAGCCGGAGTGGTCGCGCTCGGGCTCGGGCAGCAACCCCTTGGCGTGGTAGTGCCGTACCGCGCGCACGGTCACCCCGGCGTATGCCGCGAGCTGGCTGATCGTGAGCATGCCGGCATTCTCCCGTGGTCACGCGAACGTGCGGTGGTAGGTGCGCATCGCGAGGGCATACGCGACGAGCAGCAGGCCGACGCACCAGCCGAGGGCGACCCACCCGTCGGTGCCGACGGGCTGCTGGGCGAACAGGGCGCGGATGGTGTTGACGATCGAGGTGACCGGCTGGTGCTCGGCGAACCAGCGCACCGGGCCCGGCATGCCGGCGGTCGGCACGAACGCCGAGCTGAGGAAGGGCAGGAAGATCAGCGGGTAGGAGAACCCGCTCACCCCGTCGACCGTCTTCGCCGTCAGCCCGGGGATCACGGCCAGCCACGTCATCCCCAGGGTGAACAGGACGAGGATCCCGAGGACGGTGAGCCAGGCGAGCACGCCGGCGCCCGTGCGGAAGCCCATCGCCAGGGCGACGAGCACGACGAGCAGCAGGGAGACGAAGTTGGCCACGAGCGAGGTCAGGACGTGGCTCCACAGCAAGGACGAGCGGGCGATCGGCATCGACTGGAACCGTTCGAAGATGCCACCCGAGACGTCGGTGAAGAGCCGGAAGGCGGTGTAGGCGATCCCCGAGGCGACGGTGATGAGCAGGATGCCGGGCAGCAGGTAGTCGACGTACGACGCGCCGCCGACGTCGATGGCGCCGCCGAAGACGTAGACGAAGAGCAGCAGCATGGCGATCGGCGTGACGGCCGTGGTGATGATGGTGTCCGGGCTGCGCAGGATGTGGCGCAGCGACCGCTTGGTCAGGGTCGTGGTGTCGGTGAGCGCGTAGGTGGTCATCTCGGGTCCTCAGTGGTGGGTCTCGTGGCCGACGATGGCGAGGAAGATCTCCTCGAGGCTGGGCTGCTTCTCGACGTACTCGATCTCGGTGGGAGGGAGCATGGCCTTGAGCTCGGCGAGGGTGCCGCCGGCGATGATCCGGCCCTCGTGGAGGATGGCGATCCGGTCCGCGAGGTGCTCGGCCTCGTCGAGGTACTGCGTCGTCAGCAGCACCGTCGTGCCCTGCCCCGCGAGCGCCTGCACGGTCCGCCACACCTCGAGGCGCGACTGGGGGTCGAGCCCTGTCGTTGGTTCGTCGAGGAAGAGCACGGGCGGGTCGCCGATGAGGCTCATCGCGATGTCGAGGCGGCGGCGCATGCCCCCGGAGTAGGTTCCCGCCCGTTGGCCGGCCGCTTCGGTCAACCCGAAGCGCGCGAGGAGCTCGTCCGCGATCCGACCCGGGTCCGGGAGGCGTCGGAGCTGGGCGACCAGCACGAGGTTCTCCCGCCCGGTGAGGATCTCGTCGACCGCGGCGAACTGTCCGGTCAGGCTGATCGACTGGCGGACCTGCGCCGGCGCGGTGGCGACGTCGTGGCCGTTGACCGAGGCCGCTCCTCCGTCGGCCCGCAGCAGCGTGGACAGGATCCTCACCACCGTCGTCTTGCCGGCGCCGTTGGAGCCGAGCAGGGCGCAGATGGTGCCGGTCGGGACGCTCAGGTCGACGCCGGTGAGCACCGCGTGGTCGCCGTAGGACTTGGTGAGTTCGCTGATCTCGATGGCGTGTTCAGTGGTCATGCCACAAGGCTGCAACCCCGACGCTGCGTCAAGGTCAAGCCCGGATTGCCGGCACCTTCGCACATCTTCGTCGACGCCTTCGACCGGTGCAACGGGTCGGTCAGAGCGCCAGGTCGATGATGCGCCGGCGCACCGCAAGCAGCGCGGTGGCGGCGRCCTCCGGCACCCGCTCCGGGTCGGTGAGCCAGCCCACGAGCGAGCTGTCGTCCCGCGCCACCCCGGCCCGCGCGTCGGCGATCGCCGCCGCGAGGAGCGCCCCGGTGCGGGGCACCGGCAGGGTGTCGCCGAGCGCCTCGTCAGCCC
>NZ_JBFULD010000256.1:0-6225 GCF_056400505.1 Terrabacter sp. P5_B1 | reverse complement strand
TGGCCTCGCCGGGGATGTCGATGCGCCACCGGCCGTGCGGCCAGATGTCGGTGCCGATGGCGACCGCACGGGACGCGTCGGTGAGGTCGTCGCCGCCGTCGGGCGCGAGCGCGAGGGCCTTGCCCTGCTCGACGTGGAGCTCGACGAACCGGCCGATGCGCCGCACGGCCTCGTCGTCGCGGCCCAGGGTCTCGGGGTCACGCCCCGCGCTGCGCCAGGCCTCGGCCATCGAGATGCCGTCGGCGTCGGTCAGCGACCGGGCCCGGTCGGCGTCGAGAGCACCGGTGATGATCCGGGAGCCGGCGCAGGCGATGCCGAATCGGGCGCCCTCCTCGTCGACGAAGTTGACGACGCCGAGCGGCACGAGGGGCCGGACGTCGGCCTCTCGCAGGGCGTCGACGGTCGCGAGGGCGCTGACGACCCCGAGCGGGCCGTCGAAGGCGCCGCCGTCGGGCACGGAGTCGAGGTGCGAGCCGATGACGACGCCCGGCGTCGTGTCCGGGTCGCCCCACCAGCCCCACTGGTTGCCGGCGCGGTCCTCGACGAGGTCGAGTCCACGGGCCGCGCACTCGGCCGCGAACCACTCCCGCAGGTCGTGGTCGGTGCGGGTCCAGGCGTAGCGGCGGTAGCCGTTCGTCGCCGCCTGGCGGCCCACCGGCTCGAGGTCGGCCCACATGCGGTCGAAGCTCGTCGTCACCTCGTCACTCCTTGCATCGCCGGCGCCTGGCACCGGGCCCCGAAACTAGGCTGTCGCACATGTCCACCGATGCCGCTGGCGCCCCCGATCGCCATGACACCACCGAGCGTAGTGAGGCCGGCGAGATCCGCACGCCGGCGGTCGAGGCCGTCCTCGCGGCAGGCATCGAGCACACCGTGACGGAGCACGGTCGCGTCTCCAGCCTCGAGGAGGCGGCGGCCGCCCGCGGCATCGAGCCGCGCGACCTCATCAAGACCCTCGTCGTGCGTCGCGCCGAGGACGACCACGTCTTCGTGCTCGTGCCCGGTGACCGCACGTTCTCGTGGGCCAAGGTGCGCGCCCTGCTCGGCACGAACCGCATCTCGATGCCCGACGCCGAGGCCGCGAAGGCCGTCACCGGCTACGAGCGCGGCACCATCACCCCGTTCGGCTCGGCCACGCGCCTGCCGGTCATCGCCGACAGCCACCTCGTCGGGCGCCGCATCTCGATCGGCGGCGGCGCTCACGGCGTCGGCCTGACGGTGCAGGGCGACGACGTCATCCGTCTCTTCGACGCGACGGTGGCCGACATCTCCGACGAGGAGACCCGCAGGACCCCCTGACCTGCCCACCCTCCCCACCGTCGAAAGGCCACGTTCGGCCGCCTCCCCACCGTAGAAAGGCCACGTTCGGCCACCTCCCCACCGTCGAAAGGCCACGTTCGGCCGCCTCCCCACCGTCGAAAGGCCACGTTCGGCCGCCTCCCGTCGGTCGAGTGGCCACGATGGCCCAGACTGGTCGTCATGTCCCGACCCCCGCTGCCCACCAAGCCGTGCGCCCGTTGCGGCCGCACCATCACCTGGCGCAAGGCCTGGGCCCGCGACTGGGAATCCGTGCGCTGGTGCTCCGACAGCTGCCGCAAGCACGGCCTGACCCCGGTCGACATCGAGCTCGAGGACTCCCTCGAGTCGCTGCTCGACTCCCGGGCGCACGACGCCTCGGTGTGCCCGAGCGAGGCGGCGCGCGCGGTCGGAGCCGACGACTGGCGCGACCTCATGGAGCCGGCCCGCTCGGCGGCCCGGCGGCTCGTCGCCGCGGGCCGTGCCGAGATCACGCAGGGCGGGCAGGTCATCGACCCGGACCACGCGAAGGGCCCGATCCGGGTCCGTCGCCCCCGCTGACCCCACCGACACCACCGAGCCCCCGGTTCGAGGTGATTGCGCGGCGCCCGGGCCGCGGAGACACCTCGACCCGACGGGCAGGGAGCGGCACACGGCATACGGGCTCTCAGCCCTCCTGCATCGGGATGCGGACGCCGCGCTCGTGCGCGACGCGGTCGGCGATGTCGTAGCCGGCGTCGACGTGCCGGATGACGCCCATCCCCGGGTCGTTCGTCAGCACGCACGCGAGCTTCTGCGCGGCGAGGTCCGTGCCGTCGGCGAGGGACACCTGCCCGGCGTGGAGGCTGCGGCCGATGCCGACGCCGCCCCCGTGGTGGATCGAGACCCAGCTCGCGCCCGAGCTCGTGTTGACGAGGGCGTTGAGCAGCGGCCAGTCGGCGATGGCGTCGGAGCCGTCAGCCATCGCCTCGGTCTCGCGGTAGGGACTCGCAACCGAGCCCGAGTCCAGGTGGTCGCGACCGATGACGATCGGGGCGCTCACCTCGCCGGTGCGGACGAGCTCGTTGAAGGCGAGACCCGCCTTGTCACGCTCGCCGTAGCCCAGCCAGCAGATGCGGGCAGGCAAGCCCTGGAAGGCAATTCGCTCCTGGGCGCCGCGGATCCACTTGTGCAGCCGGTCGTTGTCGGGGAAGAGGTCGAGCACGGCCTTGTCCGTGGCCGCGATGTCGCGGGGGTCGCCGGAAAGCGCTGCCCAGCGGAACGGGCCCTTGCCCTCGCAGAAGAGCGGACGGATGTAGGCCGGCACGAACCCCGGGAACTCGAACGCCCGGTCGAAGCCGCCGAGGCGCGCCTCGTCGCGGATCGAGTTGCCGTAGTCGAAGACCTCGGCGCCGGCGTCCTGGAACTCGACCATGGCCTTGACGTGCTTGGCCATCGAGGCGCGGGCACGGTCGGTGAAGTCCTCGGGCTTCTTCTCGGCGTACTCGGCCCAGTCCTCGAGCGCGACCCCCTCGGGCAGGTAGGACAGCGGGTCGTGCGCCGACGTCTGGTCGGTGACGATGTCGATCTCGACGCCGCGACGCAGCAGCTCGGGGAACACCTCGGCCGCGTTGCCGACGACCCCGACCGACCAGCCGCGACGCTCGCGCTTGGCGGCGAGCGCCTTCTCGATGGCGTCGTCGAGGTTGTCGGCCACCTCGTCGAGGTAGCGGTGCTCGACGCGGCGGTCTAGTCGGGCCGGGTCGACGTCGACGATGAGGCACGCGCCGTCGTTCATCGTCACGGCGAGCGGCTGGGCGCCGCCCATCCCGCCGCAGCCACCCGTGAGGGTCAGCGTGCCGGCGAGCGTTCCGTTGAAGCGCTTCTCGGCCACGGCGGCGAAGGTCTCGTAGGTGCCCTGGACGATGCCCTGGGTGCCGATGTAGATCCACGAGCCGGCCGTCATCTGGCCGTACATCGTCAGGCCGAGGTGCTCGAGGCGGCGGAACTCGGGCCACGTGGCCCAGTCGCCGACCAGGTTGGAGTTGGCGATGAGCACGCGTGGCGCCCACTCGTGCGTCTGCATGACGCCCACGGGACGGCCCGACTGCACGAGCATCGTCTCGTCCTGCTTGAGGGTGGTCAGCGTGCGGACCATGGCGTCGAACGACTTCCAGTCGCGCGCTGCCCGCCCGGTGCCGCCGTACACGACGAGGTCGTCCGGCCGCTCGGCCACCTCGGGGTCGAGGTTGTTCATCAGCATCCGCAGCGGGGCCTCGGTGGCCCACGACTGCGCCGTCAGGGTCGTCCCACGCGCCGCGCGGACGGGTCGTGCACCTTCCATGTCACTCTCCTTCGAGTGGAAAACCGTTGGTATGCCGTGTGCTTCAGCGTGTAGGTCCCGTGCACCATCACCCGTCGAAGGGCCACTTCTTGCCGCCTCTTGCCGGTCGAAAGGCCACTCCGTGCGGCCACTGGTGGCCACTCGACCCGCCGGAGGCGGCCAGACGTGGCCTTTCGACGGTGGGGAGGTGGCCAGACGTGGCCTTTCGACGATTAGGAGGCGGCCAGACGTGGCCTTTCGACGGTTGAGGGTTGGGTCAGCGGAGGGGGCCGGTGACGGACTCGACGGCCGCGAGGACGTCGCCGTCGGCCACGGCCGCACAGGCCCCCTCGATGTCCGGGGCGAGGAACCGGTCCGGCCCGGGCGCGGCGTTCGTGCGCGACCCCAGCGCGGCGATGACGGCGGCCGTGGCAGCACCCGGCTCGAGCGGAGCCCTCAGCTGGATGCCGCGCGCCGCCGTCAGCACCTCGATGGCGAGGACGCGGGCGAGCGCGTCGACCGAGCGGCGCAGCTTGCGGGCACCCGACCACCCCATCGAGACGTGGTCCTCCTGCATGGCCGAGCTCGGGATCGAGTCGACCGACGCGGGCACGGCGAGGCGCTTCATCTCCGAGACCATGGCCGCCTGGGTGTACTGCGCGATCATCAGGCCCGAGTCGACGCCGGGGTCGTCGGCCAGGAACGGCGGCAGCCCGTGGTTGCGGGCCTGGTCGAGGAAGCGGTCGGTGCGGCGCTCGGCCATCGATGCGACGTCGGCCGCGACGATGGCGAGGAAGTCGAGGACGTAGGCGACGGGCGCACCGTGGAAGTTGCCGTTGGACTCGACCCGCCCGTCCGGGGTCACGACGGGGTTGTCGACGGCCGACGCCAGCTCGGCGGCGGCCACGCGCGCGGCGTGCTCGACCGTGTCCCGGGCCCCGCCGTGCACCTGGGGCGCGCACCGGAGGGAGTAGGCGTCCTGCACCCTCGTGCACTCCTTGGTGCGGTGCGACTCGCGGATCGGCGAACCGGCCATGACCGCGAGGATGTTCGCGGCCGAGGCGCCCTGCCCCACCTGGGGGCGCAGCGCATGGAGGTCCGCAGCGAAGACGTCATCGGTGCCGAGCAGGCCCTCGACGCTCATCGCGGCCGAGACGTCGGCGACCTTGAGCAGGTGGCGCAGGTCTTGGATGGCCAGGACGAGCATGCCGAGCATGCCGTCGGTGCCGTTGATGAGCGCCAGGCCCTCCTTCTCGGCGAGGACGACGGGCTCGATCTCGTTGTCGCGCAGTGCAGTTGCGGCGTCGGTGAGCGAACCGTCCGCGAGGCGTACCGGCCCCTCGCCAATGACGGCGAGCGCGCAGTGCGACAGCGGCGCGAGGTCGCCGGAGCAGCCGAGCGAGCCGTACTCGTGCACGACCGGGGTGATCCCGGCACTGAGCAGCGCGGCGTACGCCCGGGCCGTCTCGAGACGCACGCCGGTGCGTCCGGTGGCCAGCGTCGAGAGGCGCAGCAGCATGAGCGCGCGCACGACCTCCCGCTCGACCTCGGGGCCGGCACCGGCGGCGTGTGAGCGCACGAGGGACCGCTGCAGCTGGGCACGCAGCGCCGTCGGGATGTGGCGGGTCGCTAGGGCGCCGAAGCCGGTGGAGACGCCGTAGTGCGGCACGGTGTCGTCGGCGAGTGCCTCGATGACCGCGCGGCTGCGCGAGATCTCGGCCTCGGCGTCGGCGGAGAGCTCGACCCGGGCGCCGTGGCGGGCGACCGCGACGACGTCCTCGAGGGCGAGCGGGCCGGTGCCGACCGTGATGGTGTCGGCGGTCCTGTCGGTGACCGAGCCGGCGAGGAAGGTGGATGCTGCGTTCATGGATCCATCGAACCGCCGAACGACTGGCGCGACGGCCCTCCATGGAGGACAATTGTCTCGGATGCGAGACGTCGTCGATCGCGGACAGGAGGTGATCACGTGTCGAACGCCCCGGCCGCCGCCCACGCCCTCGACGTCCTCGAGCACCTCTCGCGCCACGCCGAGCCGCTGCCCGCCGCGTCCATCGCGCGCGACCTCGGGCTGCCCCGCAGCTCGGTCTACCACCTGCTCAAGGTGTTGCACGGTCGCGGCTACGTCACCCACTACGTGGAGGAGCGACGCTTCGGGCTCGGCCAGGCGGCATACGAGCTCGGCTCGGCCTACCAGCGGCAGGCGCCCCTGGCGCGGGTGGCCCGTGCGGCCATGCGGCGGCTCGTCGACCAGTGCGGACGCAACGCCCACTTCGCCACGCTCGACGGCAGGGACGTCATCTACCTCCTGGAGGAGCGGGCCCCCGGTCAGCCGATGCTCGTCACCGACGTCGGCGTGCGCCTGCCCGCCCATCTCACCGCCAGCGGGCTCGCCATGCTGTCAGCGCTGCCCGCGACGCAGGTGCGGGCGCTCTACCCCGACCGGGCGGCCTTCGTGCAGCGCAGCGGCGGCGGTCCGCGGTCCCTCCCGGAGCTGCGCAGCGTCCTCGCTCGGACGCGGACCGACGGCTACGCCCGCGAGGAGGGCACCGTCACCCCCGACCTGTCGTCCGTCGCGATCCCCGTGCTCGACCGGGCCGGCCGCGCGCTCGCCGCGATCGCCCTGACGC
>NZ_JBFULD010000255.1:0-6239 GCF_056400505.1 Terrabacter sp. P5_B1 | reverse complement strand
GTTTGAGGGTGCGGACCAGGGTCCGCGCGCCGGGGGTCAGCTCCACGGCCTCCCGCACCTCGTCCAGGACGGCGGCGGGCAGGCCGGCCAGCGTCGCCACCCGGGCGCGCAGCGACTCCTCGAAGTCGAGCTCGCCGGCCATCGCGCGGGCCGTCACCTCCGCGACCTCGGCCTCGCGGCCGCAGTGCGCCGCGAGCAGCTCGATGACCTCCTGCTGGATGAGGGTCGAGTCGACGTCGAGGACGACGAGGCGTCGGCCACGGCGGGCCAGGCCGCCCGGTGCGACCGCGATGTCGATGCCCTCGGACGTGGCGACCAGCGCGAGCTCGGTGCGCAGGGACGGCACGTCGGCGCCGGAGATGTCGAACTCCACGGTCGTCACGGGGTAGCGCGACAGACGACGGATGCGGTCGATGTTGGCGCCGTGGTCGGCGATCCGGGTGGTGACGAGGGAGACGGCGTCCGCGCTGAGCGGGGCGCCCAGGATGACGACGGCGGCGCGCCCGTGCCGCGAGCGTGCGTTGACGCCGGTGCCCTCGACGACGGTGAGCGTCAGGCCGAGGCGGTGGGCGGCAACCGCGGCGGCGTCGCGCAGCTGCTCGACGTGCACCCCGGGGCGCAGCAGGACCGTGAGCGTCAGATGGCCGTTGACGACGACCTGCTGGATGTCGAGGACCTGCGCGTCGACCCCGGACAGGGCTCCCAGCAGCGTTCCGGTCACACCGGGCCGGTCGTCTCCCGTCACGGTGACGCTCAGGGTCTGGATGTCCGTTCCGTCCGTGCTGTTCGCTTCGGTCACCGGGTCAGGGTAGTGACGCCGGGCGGGCGCCCGCGCCACCTTCCGGCATACGACCTGTCGTAGGCCGGGCCGCACCCTTCGTCGTCGGAGGGCGGCGAGGGTCAGCCGGTGCGTCCGGAGGGTTTCCTGCGAACGGCGTTGACCTCGTCGCGCCACTGCAGCAGGTCACGCACGCGCGCGAGGTCGGGGTGCGCCGCAGCGACGCTGGCCGTGAAGAGACGCGTCCCGATGTCGTGGAGCTGCTGGGCGTTGCTGGCGTAGTCACCCGACTGGTCGGGGTTGCGGCCCGGCACGAACGCGACGCCCGCCGACCGTTCGATCTCCAGCGGGTCCCGTCCGCGACGTGCGCACCACTCGTCGAGGACCCGGTGCTTGTGCGCGATCTCGTCGCGGTCGCCGAAACCGTGCCAGATGTCCGCGTGCTCGGCGACGATCCGGAGGGTCTTCCTCTCGCCGCCGCCGCCGATGAGGATCGGGATGTCGCGGGTCGGGGCCGGGTTGAGCCGTGTCCAGCGCTCGCGGATGATCGGCAGGTCGCGCGCCAGGTCGTCGAGGCGCCCACCGGCGGTGCGGAAGTCGTAGCCGTACTCGTCGTAGTCCAGCTGCTTCCAGCCCGAGCCGATGCCGAGGATGAGGCGTCCGCCGCTCATGTGGTCGACGGTGCGCGCCATGTCGGCGAGCAGGCTCGGGTTGCGGTAGCTGTTGCACGTCACGAGCGCGCCGATCTCGACGGCCTCGGTCGACTCGGCCCACGCCCCCAGCATGGTCCAGCACTCGAAGTGCAGCCCGCCCCGGTCACCACTCAGCGGGAAGAAGTGGTCCCAGTTGAGCAGGACGTCGACGCCCATCTCCTCGAGTGTCGCCGCGGTCCGCCGGATCTGGGCCCACGTCGCGTGCTGCGGTGGGATCTGGATACCGACGCGGGCCGGGCGCGGATCGCCAACGCTCGCAGGGGGATCGGGCTCTGTCCTGGTCCGGGCGTGGTCGGACGGGCTCACCGGGTGACGACCTGCCCCTTGCCCACCACGACGATCCCTGTCTCGGTGACGTGGAAGCCTCGGGCCTTGTCGTGCTCGTGGTCGATGCCGATCTGGCAGCCCTCCGGGATGACGACGTTCTTGTCGATGATGGCCCGACGGATCTGCGCGTGCCGGTTGACCTCGACGCCGTCGAGCAGCACCGAGCCCTGGATGCTGGCGTACGAGTGGACGTGCACGAGCGGCGAGAGCACGGAGGCGTAGATGTGGGCGCCCGAGACGACGACGCCGGGGGAGACCGCCGAGTTGAGGGCCTCGCCGATGCGGTCGCCGCTGCCGTGCACGAACTTCGCGGGCGGGTAGGGGCTGTGCTGGGTGTAGATGGGCCACTCGTAGTTGTAGAGGTTGAAGACCGGGTGGATCGAGATGAGGTCCATGTGCGCGTCGTAGTACGACTCGATGGTCCCGACGTCCCGCCAGTAGCCGCGGTCGCGGTCGGTCGCCCCCGGCACCTCGTTGTCCTTGAAGTCGTAGACGCCCGCTTCACCGCGCCCCACGAAGTAGGGCACGATGTCGCCGCCCATGTCGTGGTTCGAGTCGGTCTCGCGGTCGGTCGTCACGGCCTCCTCGAGGGCATCCGCGGTGAAGACGTAGTTGCCCATCGAGGCGAGCACCTCGTCGGGGTTGTCGGGCAGGCCCTTGGGGTCGCTCGGCTTCTCGAGGAACGCGGCGATCTTCGTCGGGTCGGCGTCGTCGACCTCGATGACGCCGAACTGGTTGGCGAGYGAGATCGGCTGACGGATCGCGGCAACGGTGCACGCGGCGCCCGACTCGATGTGCTGCTCGACCATCTGGCTGAAGTCCATGCGGTAGACGTGGTCCGCGCCCACGACGACGACGATGTCGGGTCGCTCGTCGTGCATGAGGTTGAGGCTCTGGTAGATCGCGTCGGCGCTGCCGAGGTACCAGTTCTTGTCGACACGCTGCTGGGCCGGCACGGTCGTGACGTAGTTGCCGAGGAGGGTCGACATGCGCCACGTCTTCGTCACGTGCGCGTCGAGGCTGTGCGACTTGTACTGCGTCAGCACGACGACCTGGAGGTAGCCGGAGTTGACGACGTTKGACAGCGCCAGGTCGATGAGCCGGTAGATGCCGGCGAACGGCACGGCGGGTTTGGCGCGGTCGGCGGTGAGCGGCATCAACCTCTTGCCCTCTCCGCCGGCGAGCACGATCGCGAGGACTTTCGGACCAGCAGCTGGGCTTCGTCGGGCCATGAGCGCCACCCTAGGGCAGCGGTCCGCCCGCTGACAGGTTCAGCACGCAAGATCGCCCGAGCTTTCCGCTTCGCGGGATGGAAGCGGCACTAGGGTCGGAACGTGCGCGTCGACATCCTCAGCAAGGAGTACCCGCCGGCCATCTACGGAGGCGCGGGTGTTCATGTGGCAGAACTCGTCCGGGCGTTGCGCTCCCGGGGCGACATCGACGTGCAGGTGCGCTGCTTCGGATCCCCGCGTGACGAGGCCGGCACGACGGCGTATGCCGACCTGACGGAGCTCGCCGGCGGCAACGCCGCGATGCAGACCCTCGGCGTCGACGTCAGCATGGCGGGCGACTGCGTCGGGGCTGACCTCGTCCACTCCCACACGTGGTACGCCAACATGGCCGGCCACCTCGCCTCGCTCCTCGGTGGCATGCCGCACGTCGTGACCGCGCACTCCCTCGAACCCATGCGGCCGTGGAAGGCCGAGCAGCTCGGAGGCGGCTACCGCGTGTCGTCGTGGGCCGAGCGCACGGCGTACGAGTCCGCAGCCGGCGTCGTCGCGGTCAGCGCCGGCATGCGCGAGGACATCCTCAAGAGCTACCCGTCCCTCGATCCGGCGCGGGTTCACGTGGTGCACAACGGGATCGACTCGCAGCTGTGGCAGGCCGACCGCTCGGCCGAGGCCACCGAGATCGTCCGCCGGTACGGCGTCGACCCCGACAAACGCTCGGTCGTCTTCGTCGGTCGCATCACCCGCCAGAAGGGACTGCCGTACCTGCTGCGCGCGTGCGCTCAGCTGCCGCCCGACGTCCAGCTCGTGCTCTGCGCCGGCGCCCCTGACACCCCGGAGATCCTCGCCGAGGTCGAGGGACTCATGAACGAGCTGCGGGCCCAGCGCGATGGCGTCGTCTGGATTCCCGACATGCTGCCGCGGCACGAGGTCGTGGCGCTGCTGAGCCATGGCACCGTCTTCGCCTGTCCGTCGGTCTACGAGCCGCTCGGCATCGTCAACCTCGAGGCGATGGCGTGCGAGCTCGCGGTCGTCGCGACGGCCACCGGCGGCATCCCGGAGGTCGTCGTCGACGGAGAGACCGGGTGGCTCGTGCCCATCGAGCAGGTCCAGGACGGCACGGGGACGCCGGTCGACCCGGACCGGTTCGTGGCCGACCTCGCGGCGGCGCTGACCGACGCGGTGTCGGACGTGGACCGCGCCCACGCCTTCGGTCGTGCCGGTCGTTCGAGGGCTGTCGACGCGTTCTCGTGGGCGTCCATCGGTGACCGCACGCTCGAGGTCTACCGGGCGGTCCTCGGCGCCTGAGCTCCCAGCGCGGCGCGCTCCGTCATGGAGCAGATCCAGGGTTGCTTGGCGATCTCTCGGGGGGATGTGACCATGGAGGACATGCTGACCATCGAGCTCGCCCGCCGGCTCTCCGACGCGGGACTGCGCTGGGAGCCGGTCTCCGGAGACCGTTTCGTCGTGCCCGTGAGCGGCATGGAGAACGACGTCTTCGTCATCAGTGAGATCACCGTCGACGTGCACCACTTCACCACCGGCGACGTCATCGGCTTCAACGGCACGACCGAGTGGGCCCTCGACAGCGTCGAGCAGGACAAGGTCGTGTGGCTGCCGCGCGAGGACCAGCTGCGCGACCTGCTCGGCGAGTCGTTCGTGTCGCTCGAACAGCTCGAGGGTGGGTATGCCGTGACGGCCCGGCGGCGTGACGGCGCGGTCGAGCGTCACGCCGACATCGACGCCGAACGCGCCTACGCGCGTGCGCTGCTCATGCGTCTCGAGACGTCCGCCCCCGAGGGTGAGCAGACCGCCTGAGTCACGCCTGAGTCACGCCTGCGTCACGCGGGGCGCCAGCCGGCGATCGACATGACCGCGACGTTCGTCGCGTCGGCGAGGGCCACGTCGGCATCGGCTGCGAGGTCGCGCAGGAGCCGCGTGCGGGTGGCCGTGGTCCCGGCGTCGAGCCCTCCCGAACCGAGGGAGGTCCTGTTGGCGTTGCGGTGGGCGACCCGGGAGAGGTTGGCCGCCAGCGACATCAGGCGCAGGGCGCGGCCGGCCGTGGCCGCCGGGATGCCCCAGAGGCCGGTGTCGAGGTCGGCCTGCGCCTCGGCGCGCGCCTCGTCGCCCCACGGGTGTCCGCCGACCTCGTCGAAGCGCTCGGTGTGCTCGCGCAGACGCGTCATGAGCTCGCGCTCGATCTCGCGCAGGTCGAGCATCTCCATCCGGTGCCGGGGCATCGGATCCGCCTCGTAGGCGGTCCAGTCCGCGCGCACACCGACGTCGCCCTCGGGTCCGAACTCGGAGAGCGTCGGGACGAGGATCCCCCCGATGCCGGCCACGAAGACGCACTCACCGGCGTCGGAGGCCGCAGCGGTGGCAGCGGCCGAGCCACGCGGCATACGACTGAGGTCTCCTGGACGGGGGAGGGCCACGAAGAGGGCCTGCTCCCCGAGGTCACGCCAGACGTCCAGTCGGGTGAGGTCGCCGGCGACGTGGTCGAGGTCGGGGAAGGCGCGGTCCAGGGCATCCGTCGTCCCGAGGTCGCCGCGCCACGAGGCCGTGGTCCACAGCGCCAGGCGCACGGACGCGGGCAGCTCGGACACCTCGCCATCCTAGGGTGCGCCGCGTCGGCGCCCCGGTGACCATTGCCATAGGGTCGAGCCATGAGCGACGTCCTCGCCTTCGCCGGAGTCACCGTTCGACGCGGTGCCTCGACGCTGCTCGACGACGTCACGTGGGAGGTCGAGGAGGGCGAGCGCTGGGTCGTGCTGGGCGCCAACGGTGCCGGCAAGACCACCCTGCTGCAGATTGCCGCCGCGCGCATGCACCCGTCCTCCGGCGTCGCGGGAGTCCTCGGGGAGGTCCTGGGCGCCGTCGACGTCTTCGAGCTGCGTCCCCGCATCGGCCTGGCGAGCTCGTCGATGGCCGAACGGATCCCCGCCGGGGAGCTCGTCGGCAACGTCGTCGTCACCGCTTCGTACGGCATCATCGGCCGGTGGCGCGAGACCTACGACCACGTCGACTACGTCCGCGCCATGGAGCTGCTCAAGGCGCTCGGCGCCGACCATCTGGCAGACCGCCCCTACGGGACCCTGAGCGAGGGGGAGCGCAAGCGCGTCCAGATCGCGCGGGCCCTGATGACCGACCCGGAGCTCATGCTCCTCGACGAGCCCGCCGCCGGGCTCGACC
>NZ_JBFULD010000254.1:0-6337 GCF_056400505.1 Terrabacter sp. P5_B1 | reverse complement strand
GTCTTTGCCGGGGCCACGGGCGCGGTGCGCGACGCCGTGCTGCTCAACGCCGGCATCGCCCTCGCTCTGACGCGGCCGGACTCGGGACCGTCGGAGGCGGACTTCGACGCCGACCTGCGCGCTGGGATGGCGCGTGCGGCAGAAGCCATCGACACCGGCGCGGCCACGGGACTCGTCGAACGCTGGGTGACCGCGACGCGTCGCTGAACTGTCGAGGCGCCGCTGAACCGACGAGGCGTCCTGGCGACGAGGGTCAGTCGCCCTCGAGGCCCAGGCTGAAGGCTGCCTCGAGGTCGTGCGAGGAGTAGGTGCGGAAGGCGATGTGCGTCGACGTGCCGACGATGCCCTCCACCTTGTTCAGCTGGTCGGCGATGACGTCGGCGAACTCCTCGTGCGCCTTGACGCGGACCATGGCGATGAGGTCGGTGTCCCCGGTCACCGAATAGACCTCGGACACGGCCGGAATGTCGGCAACAGCCTCCGCGACCTCCGGGATGCGGTCGACCTCGCAGCTGATCATGACGATGGCGGTGATCACGGTGACACCTTAGCCGGGCCTCAACCGGCGCTGCGCAGGCCGGAACCGTGCCCAGCGGCGCCCGCTCGACCGGACCGGCCGCCGGCTCCTCCGGGACCGGGTCGCGAGGGCGGCACGTCGTTGTCGAAGCCGACGACGTCGTGGGCCGATGCGACGGCTGGTTCGAGCTCGCTGCGCACCGAGCCGGCGCCCCCGACCGGGCAGGTCCACGTCCCGTCGAGCTCGACGATGCGCACGCCTGGAGCCTCGAGCCAGCGCAGCAGGATCTCGGTCTCCTCGGTGAGCGCGGACGGCCGCTCGGGCGTGGAGGGGGGCACGACCTCGGCGGTGGCCTGCATCGAGCGGACGTAGGGCATGGGGTCGGCTCCTCGCGGGCTCACCGCGGTGCCGGCCAGGCGTCCGTGGCGTATGGAGACGAGCTCCCAGCCCCCGAGGTCGCTGCGACGGGCCCCGACGATCTCGGGGGAGCGCACGAGCGGCGCGAGCCGCTGGGCGCGCGCCGCACCTCGTACGAGCTGCAGGAAGCGGTCACGCACCCGCGCCGCGTCCTCGAAACGCTCTTGCGAGGCGAGCTCCTCGAGTCGCGCACGGAGCAGGTCTGCGCTCGGGCGGGCGTTGCCGGTGAAGATGGCGCGGCACTCGTCGACGACGACGGCGTAGTCGCCCTCGGACTGTGCACCTGTGCAGGGAGCGCCGCAACGGCCCATGTCGGCGAGGGCGCAGGCGGTGCCGCGTCCGGTGAGGCGACCGGTGCACTGGCGCAGGGGCACCACCTCATGGACCGCGTCGATGGCCGACTGGGCGGTCACGCGGGACCGGAACGGGCCGATGTAGTGGGCGTCGTCGTCCCGCACCTGCTTGACGATCGACAGGCGGGGGAAGCGTTCCTGCGTGAGCTTGACCCACATGACCTTGCGGCCGTTCTTCGACCGCCGGTTGAAGCGGGGCTTGTGCTCGTCGATGAGCCGCAGCTCGCGGACCTGCGCCTCGAGCGAGGTCTGGCAGACGACCGGGTGCACCACCTGGGCGAGCCGCACCATCTCGGCCATCCGGCTGCGTTGCTCGGACGCGGTGAAGTAGCTGCGCACGCGGGTGCGGATGTCGCGGCTCGTGCCGACATAGAGGACGCGGTCGCTGCCGTCCTTGAAGAGGTAGACCCCGGGCGCGCTGGGCAGGGGGTCGGCGAGGAACCGCTTGCGGCGCTGCGACGGTGTGACCCGGGAGCTGTAGCTCGAGAGCTCCTCGAGGGTGTGGACGCCGAGGTTGCCGACGCGCTCGATGAGGCCGTGCAGCACGTCGACGGTGGCACGGGCGTCGTGCAGCGCCCGGTGGTCGGGCGTGGTCGGCGAGCCGAAGACCTGGGCCAGCGAGGACAGCCGATGGTTCGGCGACTCGTCACGCACCACGAGCTGTCGCGCCAGCTGGAGGGTGTCCAGGACCGGGAATCCGGGCCACCGCAGCCCGACGCGGGCGGCGGCCGCCTTGAGGAACCCGATGTCGAAGCCGGCGTTGTGCGCCACGAGGACGCTGCCGGCCGCGAACTCGAGGAAGGCGGGCAGGGCGCTGTCGATGCGCGGTGCGTCGCGGACCATCGAGTCGGTGATGCCGGTGAGGACGGAGATGAAGGCCGGGATGGGCTCCGCGGGGTTGACGAGGGTCTGGAACTCCCCGAGCTGCTCGCCGCCGCGCACCTTGACGGCGCCGATCTCGGTGATGCCGCACTGTGCCGGGGTGCCCCCGGTCGTCTCGAGGTCCACGACGACGAACGTGACTGCGGCGAGGGGGGTGCCGAGGTCGTCGAACGTGGACTGGATGGCTTGCACGACCCTGACGGTATGCCGGTGCGCCGACAACGTCGGGGAGGCGCGGCGTCCCCCGACGCTGTCGGTGGGTGCACCTAGCGTCTTTCACGACAGATCGCAATGAGAGACGAAGGGGTTGGACCGAGATGATGCTCGTCGACTGCCAGACCTGCCCGGTGCGGGACGTCCACTGCGCAGACTGCATGGTGACCGCGCTGAACGAGATACCACTCCGGCCCGGTGCGTCCCCGCGCGACGCCGGGCGAGGTGAGGCCGTGACGGCACCGCTCGACCGGGCCGAGCGACGGGCGGTGTCGGCCTTCCTCGCCGCCGGGCTCGTCTCCACCGGCACGGCGAACGCGGCCCGGGCCCGGCTCGATCCGGTCGAGCGCGAGTCGCACCACCGAGCCCGCCGGGCGGTCTGACCGGCGTCGTCACGCCAGGCCAGTCACCAGGGCCCGTGACACGATGTCGCGGTGCGCAGCCCCAACCGTCGTGTCTCCCCTCGGGTGGCCGCGGCCGTGGTTCTCGTGACTGCCACCGCCTGGGGCCTTGGGGCCTGCACCGCCGCCAGTGCCCCCTCGGTTCCCGCCTTCCTCCCTGCCGCGTCTACCGCGTCGAGCCCGTCCCGCTCGGGGACCGCGACGGCCGACACCGACCCCGGGGCGTGGTCCGACGCCCGAACCCGCGCGGTGACGCAGGTGCTCGAGGCCCGTGTGGGCGACGTCGACCGCCGGGACGAGACCGGCTGGCTGGCCGCGCTGAGCGGGCCCGCGTCCGGTCTCCTACGCACCAGCCAGGCCGCCGTGTTCGAGCGTATGAGAGCGATGGGGGCCGGTGACCTGCGCCTCGTCCTGGCGCGCGAGACGACCGCTCCCGTTCCCGTCCCGCGCGGAACCCAGGTCGAGTGGGACGTGAAGGCCAGCCTCACCTACAGGCTTCTCGGTTTCGACACGTCACCCCGATCCTTCGACCTCGACCTCACCTTCAAGGCTGACCCGGCACGCCCGGCTGATCTCGTCATCACCGCCTCGGCGCCGTCAGGGCGCCCGCAACCCTGGGACCTCCCCGGACTCGTCGTCCGCAGGGCAGCAACCTCCCTCGTGCTCGCGGTCGGCACCGGTGACCGTGTCGAAGAGGTCGTGCGCCGCGCGCGCACGGCCGAGGCGCGTGTCGCCGCCGTCTGGGGGGAGGCCAGACCGGCCGTCTGGGTCGCCCCCTCCACCGACGCCGATGCCGCACGACTGCTGGGTCGCTCCGCGGACGACCTCGCGGGGGTGGCGGCCGCCACGGACGGCCCGCTGACCCCGGGGGAGCATGCCGGGGCGGATCGGATCGTCCTCGTGCCCGGAGCGTGGAGCTCGCTGYGCCCCGACGGCCGCGACGTCGTCATGACCCACGAGCTGACCCATGCGACGGTCAGGGCCTCGACGACGCGCAGCGTCCCCGTCTGGCTGTCCGAGGGCTTCGCCGAGCTCGTCGCGTACCAGCCCGTCGACCTGCCGGAGGCGACCGTCGTCGCCCCGGCACTCGAGCGGGTTCGGTCGTCGGGTCTCCCGCAGGCTCTGCCAGCAGACGCGGACTTCGACCCGGGCACCCGTGCGCTCCCGGCGGCATACGGCCTCTCGCTGCTGGCGCTGCGCACCCTGGCGGACCGCTACGGGATGCCGGCCGTGGTCCGTCTCTACCGCGCGGCCGCGGGCGGGCGCGTGCCACCGAGCTCGCAGCTCGACGACCGCGAGGCGGCCGTCGACGACGCGTTGAGCTCTGTCATGGGCTCGACGCGGTCGGCACTGCTGCAGGCGTGGCAGGCGCGCACCCGCGACCTGCTGCGCTGAGCCGTCAGGCGTAGAGCTTCTCCACCTCGGCGCCGAAGTCCTTCATGACGACGTTGCGCTTGAGCTTGAGCGAGGGCGTGAGGTAGCCGTTCGCCTCGGTGAAGTCGCCGGAGAGCACGACGAACTTCCGGATCGACTCGGCCTTGGAGACCGCGTCGTTGGCCCGGTCGACGGCCTCCTGGAGCGCTTCGAGCACCTTCGGATGGGTGCGGGCCTGCTCGAGCGAGACGCCCTCGACGCCATGGGTCTTGGCCCAGAGCGGCCACATCTCCTCGTCGAGCGTCAGGAGCACGGCGACGAAGGGCTTCTGGTCGCCGACGACGATGCACTGCGAGACGAGTGGATGCGCGCGCAGACGGTCCTCGAGCACCGCGGGGGCGACGTTCTTGCCGCCCGCCGTCACGAGGATCTCCTTCTTGCGCCCGGTGATCCGCAGGTAGCCCTCGTCGTCCAGCTCGCCGAGGTCGCCGGTGTGGAACCAACCGTCGACGATGGCGTCGGCCGTCGCCGCGGGGTTGTCGTGGTAGCGGGTGAAGACGCCGACCCCCTTGAGCAGGATCTCGCCGTCGTCGGCGATCCGGATGCCGGTGCCCGGCAGCGGCGGTCCGACCGTGCCGATCCTGATCTTGTCCGGCGTGTTCACCGCCACGGGAGCCGTGGTCTCGGTGAGGCCGTAGCCCTCGAGGATGACGACGCCGATGCCGCGGTAGAAGTGACCGAGGCGGGTGCCCAGTGGCGCACCGCCGGACACGGCGTAGCGCACCTGACCGCCCATGGCGGCGCGCAGCTTGCCGTAGACCAGACGGTCGAAGACGGCGTGCTGGACCCGGAGCCCCAGACCGGGGCCACCCGCGTCGAGCGCCTCGCTGTAGGCGATCGCGACGGTGGCGGCGCGGAGGAAGATCTTCCCCTTGCCCTCGGCGGACGCCTTGGCCTCGGCCGAGTTGAAGATCTTCTCGAAGACGCGCGGGACGGCGAGCACGAAGGTCGGCTGGAATCCGGCGAAGTCGTCGAGGAGGGTCTTGATGTCCGACGAGTGGCCCATGCGTGCCCTGCCCGCGACGCAGAGCACCTCGATGAAGCGCGCGAAGACGTGGGCCAGCGGGAGGAAGAGCAGTGTCGACGCGTTGTCGGTCAGTACCACCTGGCCCAGCTTCTCGATGGCGTTCTCGGCGAGGTCGAGGAAGTTACCGTGGGTCAGCTCGCACCCCTTGGGCCGCCCCGTCGTGCCCGAGGTGTAGATGATCGTTGCCACCGACCCCCGGTCGAGGCCGGCGCGGCGTGCGGCCAGGTCGGCGTCAGGGACCTCCCGGCCCTTCTGGCGCAGGGCGTCGAGGCCGCCGCCGTTGATGGTGATGACATCGCGGAGCGATGGCAGCTCGCCCCGGACCTGGTCGACGGTGGCACGGTGAGCATCGGTCTCGACGACGACGACCTGCGCGTCGGAGTCCGACAGGATCCACTGCACCTGCTCGGCGGACGAGGTCTCGTAGATCGGCACGACGACGGCGCCCGCACTCCAGGCAGCGAAGTCGACGAGTGTCCACTCGTAGCGCGTGCGCGACATGAGTGCCAGCCGGTCCCCGGGCGCCAGACCCGCGGCCATGAGCCCCCGGGCCACGGCGGCGACGTCGTCGGCGAACTGCGCCCACGTCACGTGCGTCCAGCCGCCGGAGGGGGTCTTGCGGGAGAACGCGGTCTCGTTCGAGTTCTCCGCGGCATTGCGCACGGGCAGGTCCGCAAGGCTTCCCTCCGTCGTGACGGGGGCAAGTGGTGCGACGACGTTGTCCTTCACTGTCACTCCTGGTTGCGGGTGGTAACTGTGCTGCACCTTACCGAGCGGTAACCGCTCCGACCATCTCATCGTGGCGCCGGGGGTGGCCCGGTCCGGGTGCCGCCCTGCTGCGCAAGACTGCCACCCCTCCATCGTGGCACGCGGCCGACGCGCGAGAGCAGCCGCAGGACCAGCGCCAGCGCACACTCGACGCGATAGCCTTCGGCGCATGCCCGATCGCACCGAGTCCTCCATCGTCATCGACGCCCCTCCGGGCGAGGTCCTCGACGTCATCGCGGACTTCGAGGCCTATCCCGAGTGGGCGGGCGAGGTGAAGGACGTCTCCGTGCTCGCCGAGGAGGGTGACGGCTGGGCGGACCAGGTC
>NZ_JBFULD010000253.1:0-6357 GCF_056400505.1 Terrabacter sp. P5_B1 | reverse complement strand
CCCGCAGGTCGCGCTCGAGCCCGGCCGACAGGCCCGGCCCGGACCCGCCACGACCGCCGGAGGGCGTGCTCACTCCGCCGCTCGCAGGCTCATCGGCCCGTAGACGACGGCGTCGTGCTCGCGCAGCGTGACCGCCTCGACACCCGCGTCGAGCAGCTCGCGCCACGACTCACCCAGGTAGCTCTCGGCGTCGCTCTGGGTGGGGAAGCCGGTCGTGGCCAGGCCCGCTCCCTCCATCGGGTTGCCGTGGGCGTCGAGGAACAGCCAGGACCAGTCAGCGCTCATGCCGACACCCTAGACGGCACACTCGACGGCGGCCCGTTTGACGGGCGGCGACCCCGCGTGCAACGGTTCGGCTACCGAAGGACGATGGGGCAAGCCGGTGTGACTCCGGCGCTGACCCGCAACCGTGACACCACCCCCTGCCGCCAGCCGGCCCCGGGTGACCAGTCGGAAAACCCGCGTCCTACCGGCTCCTTTGTCAGTCTGTCGTGGAATGCGGACCGGAGTCACCCCGCCGGGCCGGCTCCACCAGCGACCCGACATGGTGTCCCGCCGCGAGGAGGAACCATGTCCAATGTTCGTCGCACCCCCATCCGGGTCGTGCTCGCCGCCGTCGTCGCGGCCTGCCTGTCCGCCCTGACCCTCGCGCCGGCTCACGCCGCCGCGTACCGCTACTGGGGCTTCTACCAGCTCACGGGTGGTGCCTGGACCTACGCGCAGAAGGGCCCGGACCAGACGGTCCCCAAGGACGGAGCCGTCGACGGCTGGCGCTTCGCTGTCGCGGACGAGTCGTCGACCCGCTACCCGCGCGCCGTCCTCACCTTCGACCAGGTGTGCGGCTCGACCCCTGCCGCGTCGGGCAAGAAGCGCGTCGGTCTCGTCGTCGACTTCGGGCGCCCCGCGGATGCCGCCGACGGCGCTACCCCGCCCGCGCCGAAGGCCCTGTGCGCCGTCGTCGCCACGGACGCCACGAGCGCAGCCGTGCTGGCCACCGCCGGCGACGTGCGCACCGAGAAGGGCCTGGTCTGCGGCGTCGCCGGCTACCCGACGAGCGACTGCGGCGGCGCCGTCAAGGAGGTCAGCCCGGAGGCGAAGGCCGCCGACCAGCCGGTGACCGTCGCCGCCCCGGCCAGCACCCCGTCCGCGTCCGCGACGACCCCGGCCCCGGGGGCGGACGTCGCCGCAGCGCAGAGCTCGGGCACCTCGGGTGGGAGCGTGGCGGCATACGTCATCGCGGGCCTCGTCCTGCTCGCCCTCATCGCCTACCTGCTCGTGCGCTCGCGTTCGCGCGCCCGGCAGGACGGCTGAGCGGCCGCGACGACCGTGACGCGGCTCGCGCACAAGGCCCGCCTCCAGCACCCCGCAGCCTGGTGGCTGTGGGGTGTGGGGCTGGCCACCGCGGCGTCGCGCACGACCAACCCGGTGCTGCTGCTGCTCGTCATCGGCGTCTGCGTCCTCGTCGTCAGCGAGCGCCACGACCCTGCGACGGTCAACCCGCTGCCGGCCTTCCTCGTCATCGGCGCCGTGCTCGTCGCCTTCCGGATCGTCATGACTGCGCTGCTCGGCAACGGGATCGTCGGTGAGACGGTCGTCGTGACGCTGCCGAGCGTGCCGCTGCCCGACTGGGCCTCGAGCATCCGCATCGGCGGCACCGTGACGCTCGAGTCCCTGCTGTATGCCGCCTACGACGCCCTGCGGCTCGCCGCGGTCCTCGCGTGCCTCGGTGCGGCCAACGCGCTCGCGAGCCCGCGTCGGCTGCTGCGCTACCTGCCCGCCACGCTCTACGACGTCGGCACCGCCGTCGTCGTCGGACTCACCTTCGCCCCTCAGCTGCTGACCGACGCCCGTGACGTCCGCGCCGCTCGGACGCTCCGCGGTCGCGAGGGCCGCGGGCTGCGCGAGATGGCCCGTCTCACGGTGCCGGTGATCGAGACCGCCTTCGAGCGGTCCCTGGGACTGGCGGCATCGATGGAGTCGCGGGGCTACGGCCGAGCGGTCCGCTCGACCACGACGAGCCGGAGAGCCGCCACGGGGCTCGCGCTGGCCGGCCTCGTCGGCGTCCTCGCCGGCCTCTACGGCCTGCTCGACTCCTCGGCCGGCGGCGTGCTCGGGCTACCGGTGCTCGCGCTCGGGGCCCTCCTCGCCGGCTCGAGCCTGGTCGTCGGCGCCTCGCGCGACCCGCGGTCGGGTCACCGCCGCGACCGGTGGACGTGGACCGAGACCATGACGGTCGTCGCGGGCGCTGTGCCAGCCGCGGTCCTCATCGTCGCCTCGGCGCGCGGCTGGGAGGGCATCGTCCCCAGCCAGCGGGCCGAGCTGCCTGCCGTCCCCCTGCTCGCGGTCCTCGCCGCCCTCGTCGCCGCGTCGCCCGCCTGGTTCACACCCCGTCCCCGGGAGGTCGCCCCGTGATCACCTTCGAGCACGTGTCGGTGCAGTATGCCGGCGCCCCCACTCCCAGCCTCCATGACGTGACGCTCGAGGTCCCCGAGGGCGAGCTCGTCCTCGTCGTCGGTCCCACGGGCAGCGGCAAGTCGACACTGCTGCGCACCATCAACGGGCTCGTGCCGCACTTCAGCGGTGGCACGCTGACGGGCCGCGTCACCGTCGACGGACTCGACACCGCCGCGCACCGCCCGCGCGACCTCGCCACCGTCGTCGGGCTCGTCGAGCAGAACCCGTCATCGACGTTCGTCACGGACGTCGTCGAGGACGAGGTCGCCTACGGCATGGAGACGATGGGCCTGGACTCGACGACGATCCGCCGCCGCGTCGAGGAGACCCTCGACCTCTTCGGGCTCACGCCGCTGCGCGCGCGGTCACTGCGCACCCTCTCGGGTGGCCAGCAGCAGCGTGTCGCGATCGCCGCCCTCTTCGCCGCAGGACCCCGGGTGCTCGTGCTCGACGAGCCGACCTCGGCGCTGGACCCCGTTGCCGCAGAAGAGGTCCTGGCCTCGCTCCATCGCATCGTGCACGACCTCGGGGTCACGGTCGTGCTGGCCGAGCACCGGCTCGAGCGGGTCGTCCACCACGCCGACCGCGTCGTCCTCGTCGACGAGGGGCACGTGTCCGAGCTGCTCGACCCCGCCGAGGCGATGCTGCGCTCGCAGATCTACCCGCCCGTCGTGGGGCTCTCACGTCTCGTCGGATGGTCGCCGACCCCCCTGTCGATCCGGGACGCCCGCCGCAAGGCGGCCGACCTGCGCGACGCCCTCGGCGCCAGCGCGCCGCGCCCCGTGGCAGACCTGCGCGTCATCGGGCCCGGCGACGCCGTACAGCTCTCCGGCGTCCGGGTCTCGCGCGGCGGCCGGATCGTGCTGGACGGTGTCGACCTCGACGTGGCCCGCGGGTCCGTGACGACGCTGATGGGCCGCAACGGGGCCGGCAAGTCGACCCTGCTCGGCGCCATCGCGGCACAGCACCGGCTCGTCGGCGGCCGGGTGCGCGTCGGGGCCGCGGGCATCGACCCGCACCCTCTCACCGCCCGCGAGCGGGTGCGCACCGTGGGGCTCGTCCCGCAGCAGCCCGAGCTGCTCCTCTACGCCGACTCGGTCGCGGCCGAGTGCGCCGCGGCCGACGGCGACTTCGCGGCGACGCCCGGCACGGCTCGCGCCCTGCTCGACCGCATCTCCGGCGGGATCGACCCCACCGTGCATCCACGCGACCTGTCCGAGGGCCAGCGGCTCGAGCTCGCGCTCGCCGTCATCCTCTCGGGGTCCCCCGAGGTGCTCCTGCTCGACGAGCCGACGCGCGGGCTCGACTACGGCGCCAAGAAGCGCCTCGGCGAGCTGCTCACCGGACTCGCGGCCCAGGGCACGACGGTCCTCCTCGCCACCCACGACGTCGAGCTGGCGGCGGAGGTCGCCGACCGCGTCGTCATCGTCGCCGACGGCGAGGTCGTCACCGACGGGCCCGCCCGGGACGTCCTCGCATCGTCGCCCGCGTTCGCACCGCAGGTGACCAAGGTGCTGCTCCCCCAGACCTGGCTCACCGTCGCCGAGGTCGCGGGTGCCCTCGCGAGGATCGCATGACCGGCCATCGGGTGATCCCGCTGCGGTGGCCGGCCGTCGTGGCGGTGGCCGTCGTCGGTGTCGTCGGGGTCGTGGCCTTCACCTGGCCCTTCTTCGTGACGGGGGACTTCGCGCGCGACCACGGCAACGACGCACCGTGGCTTTTCGCCGTCCTCCTCGGGCTGCTCGCGGTCGTCTGCCTCGCCGAGGTGACGGCCGGGCGCCTCGACGCCAAGACCATCGCGGTCCTCGGGGTGGCGGCGGCCGCAGGCGGAGGCCTGCGCCTGCTCAGCGCCGGCACCGCGGGACTCGAGCCGATGTTCTTCGTCGTCATCGTGGCGGGCCGCGTCCTCGGTCCCGGCGTCGGCTTCGTCTCCGGCGCGCTGGCCGTCACGACCGGTGCATTGCTGACTGGCGGAGTCGGTCCCTGGCTTCCCTTCCAGATGATCTGCGCCGGCGGCATCGGCCTCGGCGCCGGTCTGCTGCCAGCCCGGGCGGGAGGACGCGCAGAGCGTTGGGTGCTCGCGGCATACGCCCTCGTGACGGGACTGGTCTTCGGGCTGTTCATGAACCTGTGGTTCTGGCCGTTCCTCGGGGCGGGCTCCCCCAGCGGCATGGGCTTCGTCCCCGGCGCACCTCTGACCGAGAACCTCGCCCACTACGGCCTGTTCTACCTTGCGACGTCGCTCGCGTGGGACCTGCCCCGCGGCGTGCTCAATGCCGTGCTCGTCGTCCTCGCAGGCCCGGCGCTGCTGCGGGTCTTCCGGCGCGGCGCCCGCCGAGCCGCCTTCGGGGTCCCCGTCGTGTTCGAGCCGGCGACCGTCGCGAAGGCCGGCGCCCGCACCCCGCTGTCCGACGCGGAGCGCCCGCGGTGAGCGGCGCGTTCGGCGTCGGCGCGGCCCGGACCACGACGTTGGTCACCGGCCCGGTCCGCAGCGGCAAGAGCCGCCACGCCGAGGACCTGCTCGGGGACCACTCCGACGTCACCTACGTCGCGACCGGGCGCACGGCCGACCCGAGCGACCCGGAGTGGAGCCGGCGCGTCAACGCCCACCGCGGGCGCCGGCCCGAGTCGTGGCGGACCGTGGAGACGGCGGAAGTGCCGCGCGTCATCGCCGGCGCCACGGGACCGGTGCTCGTCGACTGCCTCGGGACGTGGCTCACCGCCGTCGTCGACGACGCCGGGTGGGACGACCTCGACGCGGCCTCCGCGGCGGTGGGTCGTCAGGGCGCCCAGCTCGTCGAGTCACTCTGCACGGCAAGGGTTCCCGTCGTGGTCGTCACGAACGAGGTCGGGTGGTCGCTCGTCCCCACGACGGTGTCCGGACGGTTCTTCCAGGACGAGCTGGGCCGGCTCAACGCCCTTGTCGCCGCTGTGGCCGCGCGGGTCCACCTCGTCGTCGCGGGTCGCGTCGTCGACCTGAGCGAGGCTCCCGTCGTGCCCCGGGAGCCGAGGCCGAGGACCCTCGATGCGTGACGCCTGGCGGCTCGCGGTCGGCACGTTCAYGGCGCTACCGGTCGAGCCGCCCGGCCGCGTCGACCGGGCGGTCCTCGGCCGCGCCATGCTCCTCGCCCCGGTCACCTGCGCGCCCGCGGCGGTCATGTGGAGTGCGTTCGGCGCCCTGTCCACCACGGGATGGGCGCCCGCGGCGGTCGTCGCCGTGCTGGCGCTCGCCGTGACGGCACTGCTCTCCCGCGCCCTGCACCTCGACGGCCTCGCCGACCTCGCGGACGGCCTCACGTCGGGCCACGACTCCGCCCGGTCGCTCCAGGTCATGCGGCGCGGGGACACCGGACCGGCCGGCGCGGCAGCCCTCGTCCTCGTCCTCCTGCTCGACGCGGCCTGTCTGACCGTCCTGCTCGGCAGTGCGACCGGGACGGCTCTGGCCGTCGTGGCCCTCGTGGCCAGCCGGCTCGCCTGCGCCGTGTGCGCGCGGGACGGCATACCTCCCGCCCRCCAGGAGGGGCTCGGGCAAGGTGTGGCGGGAACGGTGGCCAGGTCCCGCCTGGTGGGGCTGGTCGCGACCGTAGGAGCCGTGGCCGCCGTCGTCAACGCCTGGCTCTCCCGTGCCCAACCCGGGGTCTCGTCGTGGGCGGCCGCACTGGCTGGCCTCGCGGTGGTCCTCTCCGCGGCGGCTGCCGCCGTGGTGGTCCGCGGCCAGGCTGTGCGTCGCCTGGGCGGCGTCACGGGCGACGTCTTCGGCGCAGCCATCGAGGTCGCCCTCGGCGCCGCCCTCGTCACGGCCGCCCTCGCCGTGACGGCCCTGCTCCACCCCTGATGACCCGCTCCCCCTTCACCGTCGAGAGGCCACTTGTGGCCGCCTCCTCCTCGTCGAGAGGCCACTTC
>NZ_JBFULD010000252.1:0-6383 GCF_056400505.1 Terrabacter sp. P5_B1 | reverse complement strand
GGCACCGCGCCGGTGACCGTCGCGGCCGATGCCTCGGCCTCGACCGACCCGCAGGGCCAGGCCCTGACCTACGGGTTCGCCTGGGGAGACGGCACGACGACGGCCGCCTCGGCGACCCCGACGGCCACCCACGCCTACCCGACCGCAGGCACCTACACGGTGACCGTCACCGTCACCAACACGTCAGGCCTCACGAGCACGGCACCGAGGGCGGTCACCGTGTCGGCACCCTTGCCCGGCTACGTCGGGACCGTCGGCACCGCCTCGTCCACCACGACGGGCTCGAGCGGCGTCATCACCCTCGGCCCGACGACGACCGTGCAGCAGAACCACCTGGTCGTCGTCACGCTCGAGATGCTGGCGAAGTCGGCGAACGGCGCCGTTGCCGCCACCGACACGGCCGGCAACACATACACCGTGGCGCACTCGGTGACCGTCAGCGGCGGCCGGCTCGTGGTCCTCACCGGGCTCACGGCCAAGCCGCTCCCAGCGGGCGCGAAGATCACGGTGACGTTCCCGGGCGCGACGGCGTACCGGATGGTGGCCGATGACCTGCTCGGCGTCACCAAGGTCGACCAGGTCGCGTCGGCAACGGGCACGAGCCAGTCGTTCTCGTCCGGCTCGACGCTGCCCACGAAGGCGGCCCGCGAGGTCGTCTTCGGGGCGGTCTCCACGTTCACGTCCTCGAGCAACCCGACGTGGACGTCCGCCTGGACCGCGCTGACCCCGCAGACCGCGGCGAGCACCAACCTGGGCCGGGCCTACCAGCTGCCCACGGCAGTCGGCACCTTCCAGGCCAACGGCACCACCTCGGGCACGTGGGCGGCCCTCGTGCTCACCTTCCAGCCGTAGCCCGGGCGCCGCGTCGGAGCAACCCGACGCGGCGTCCGCCGGGGCCGGCCAGATTGGGTGCGGCGGTCACCGTGGTGTTATCGTTCCTTCCGCACCAAGGGGCTGTGGCGCAGTTGGTAGCGCGTCTCGTTCGCAATGAGAAGGTCAGGGGTTCGAATCCCCTCAGCTCCACCAGACAGAAGCCCCGTCCCCCTGCGGAAACACGCTGGAGGGGCGGGGTTCGCCCTTTGTCATCGCCCGTCTGCCGGCCGCTGTGACCAGCTGCCTCAGTTGGCGGCGAAGACCTTGTCGAGCGCCCACCCCGACGCCTTGTACTGGCCGGGGCAATCTGGGTCGTCCTGCCGGCAGGCGCTGGGTTGCAGCTCGCCGCGGCGGCGCCGCCGGGGTGGGGCCTACGTGCGGGCCCTTGGTCCCGATTCCGCTCACCGACTCGGCTCACCCGGGTCGGGCGGGTAAGGGTGGAGCATGCCTCACGCACGGATCGGCGTCTCCGGCTGGCGCTACCCCTCATGGCGCGGCGACTTCTACCCCAAGGGCCTTCCCCAGCGCCTCGAGCTGACGTATGCCGCCGAGCGGATGACGTCGATCGAGGTCAACGGCTCGTTCTACTCCCTCCAGCGCCCGAGCTCGTATGCCGCGTGGCGGGCCGCCGTGCCCAGCGACGTCGTGCTCGCCGTCAAGGGCGGACGCTTCATCACCCACATGAAGGCCCTGCGCGACGTGGAGACACCGCTGGCCAACTTCTTCGCGAGCGGCGTGCTGGCGCTCGGGGCACAGCTCGGGCCGGTGCTCTGGCAGCTCCCCGAGCGCGTCCGCTTCGACCGGGTGCGGGTCCGGGACTTCCTCGAGCTGCTGCCCACGTCGACGGGCGAGGCCTCGCGGCTCGCCGAGAAGCACGACGACAAGCTCAAGGAGGACCGCATCCTCACGACCTGCGAGGTCGACGTCCGGATGCGGCACGCCCTCGAGCCGCGGCACGACAGCTTCGACACCGACGAGGCGCGGGCGCTGTGTGCGGAGCACGGCGTGGCCATGGTCATCGCGGACAGCGCGGGCAAGTGGCCCGTCATGGACGACGCGACGAGCGACTTCCGGTACGTGCGGCTGCACGGCGAGACCGAGCTCTATGCGAGCGGTTACACCGACGCGTCCCTCGACCGGTGGGCGCAGTCGTGCCGCTACTGGATGGAAGACGGTCACGACGTGCACGTCTACTTCGACAACGACGCCAAGGGACACGCGCCCTACGACGCGGTGCGGCTCGTCCGGCGGCTCGGGCTGACCACCACCGCGTGAGCAGGGGGAGCGCGTAGCGCCGGCGGCGCAAGCGCGGCGCGACCACCCGGCATACGGTGTCGGGACGAGACTCGGACGACGGGAGCCGGCGATGACCCAGCAGCAACCGGAGCGGCGCGGGATGAACCGCGACGAGCTGCGCGCGGCGCAGGAGCCGCTCAAGGCGCGCTACCGCGCGGACCCGGACGCCGCGGTGCACTCGGTCTCGGCGAGCGCCGTCTTCGGCGAGCCGGTCACCGTCGAGGTGCCCACCGCAGCGGGCGCCGTGCGGGCGGGACTGCACCCGGCCGCGGGCGGGGACGGCTCGGACGCCTGCTCCGGCGACATGCTGATGGAGGCCCTCGTGGCGTGCGCAGGTGTCACGCTGCACGCCGTGTCGCTCGCGTTCGGCGTCGACCTGCGCGAGGTGTCGCTGCGGGCCGAGGCGACGTTTGACGCGCGCGGCACCCTCGGCGTCGACCGGACCGCGCCAGTCGGCGTGCTGGGAGCCCGCGTCGTGGCCGAGGTCTCGACCGACGCCGACGACGCGACCTTGGCCCGGCTCGCCGCCGCGACCGAGCGCTACTGCGTCGTGGGGCAGTCGCTGCGACAGCCACCGACGATCGAGGTGCGGCGTCGGTCGCGTCAGAACCGATAGGTTCCTCACGTGAGCCGAAGCGTCTACGTCGCCTCGCCGGAGGGTCTGACGGGCAAGTCCGCCGTGGCTCTCGGGCTGCTCGACGCCCTGCTGCGCGAGGTCGGTTCGGTGGGCGTCTTCCGCCCGCTGACGACGGTGGGCGGCGCCGGTCCCGACGACGAGGTCGACCACATCGTCGACATGCTCGTCAGCCAGCCCGGGGTCGAGCAGACCTACGACGAGGCCCTTGGGGTGACCTACGCGCAGGCGCACGACGACCCCGACGAGGCGCTGCACCGCATCGTCGAGCGGTTCGGCGCCCTCAGCGCGAGGTTCGAGGTCGTCCTCGTGCTCGGGTCCGACTACACCGACGTCTCGACGGGCACCGAGCTGTCCTTCAACGCCCGGGTCGCCGCCAACCTCGGGTCGGCCGTCGTCCTCGTCGTGCACGGCCGCGACCGGACGCCCGACCAGATCCGGGTCGCCGTCGACGGTGCCATCTCCGAGCTGCGCGCCAACCACGCCCAGACCGTGGCCGTCGTCGCCAACCGGGTCGAGCCCGCCGACCTCGACGCGGTCCGCTCGGTGCTGGCCTCGCTCCCGTTCCCCGTCACGGCCGCGATGCCCGAGAACCCGCTGCTCTCGGCGCCGAGCTTCCGCGCGCTCGCCGACGCCATCGGGGCTCAGCTCGTCCTGGGCAGCGAGTCGTGGATGGACCGCGACAGCCTGGGCCTCATCGTGGCGGCGATGAGCCTGCCCAACGTCCTCGCGCGGCTCGGCCCCGACGTCACCGTCATCGCGCCCAGCGACCGGACCGACCTCATCCCCGGCCTCATGCTCGCCCACCAGTCCGGCACCTTCCCGACCCTCGCCGGCATCATCCTCACGGGTGGCTACCCCATCCCCGAGACCATCGCGCGGCTGTCGGCCGGCGTGCAGCAGGACCTGCCGATCGCGCTCACCGACGACGGCACCTTCCGCACGGCCGAGCGCCTCATGCAGGTCCGCGGCCCGATGACGAAGACCTCGCGCAACAAGATCGAGACGGCGCGCCGACTCTTCTCCGAGAGCGTCGACCAGGCGGCCCTCCTCCGGGCCATCGACGTGTCGGCCTCCGAGGTGCGCACGCCCTTGATGTTCGAGTTCCAGCTCATGGAGCGCGCCCGCTCGGACCGCAAGCACATCGTGCTCCCCGAGAGCCAGGACGACCGCATCCTCGAGGCAGCCGACATCCTGCTGCGCCGCGGTGTCGCCGACCTGACCCTCCTCGGCGACGAGACGAAGGTGCGGGCCCGCGGCTCGGCCCTCGGGCTCGACCTCGACGCCGCAGCCGTCGTCTCCCCCACCGACCCGGACCTCGTCGAGCGCTTCGCGCAGGAGTACGCCGTCGCGCGCGGTCACAAGGGCATGACCGTCGAGCGCGCCCGCGAGGTCGTCACGGGCATCTCCTACTTCGGCACGATGATGGTCCACCTCGGCCTCGCCGACGGGATGGTGTCCGGCGCCGTCAACACGACGGCGCACACGATCCGGCCGGCGCTCGAGTTCGTCAAGACGGCCGAGGGCGTCAAGACGGTCTCGAGCGTGTTCCTGATGTGCCTCGCCGACCGGGTGCTCGTCTACGGCGACTGCGCGGTCATCCCCGACCCGACCGCCGAGCAGCTCGCCGACATCGCCATCTCGTCGGCGCAGACCGCTCAGCAGTTCGGCATCGAGCCGCGGGTCGCGATGCTGTCCTACTCGACCGGGTCCAGCGGGTCCGGCGCCGAGGTCGAGAAGGTCCGGGCTGCAACGGAGCTCGTGGCCGAGCGGGCTCCGGAGCTCGCGCTCGCCGGGCCGATCCAGTACGACGCGGCCATCGACCCGACCGTCGGCCGGGCCAAGATGCCGGACTCCGAGGTGGCAGGTCACGCCACCGTCTTCGTCTTCCCCGACCTCAACACGGGCAACAACACCTACAAGGCCGTCCAGCGCAGCGCGCACGCCGTCGCCGTCGGGCCCGTCCTCCAGGGCCTGCGCAAGCCGGTCAACGACCTCTCCCGCGGCGCCCTCGTCGACGACATCGTCAACACCGTCGCCATCACCGCCGTCCAGGCGCAGGGCACCTCGAAGCAGCAGGGAGAGCACCGGTGAGCGGTTCCACGAACGATCGACCCGTCCTCGTCCTCAATGCGGGCTCGTCGTCGCTCAAGTACCAGCTGCTCCTGCCCGAGACGGGTGAGGTGCAGGCCCGGGGACTCGTCGAACGCATCGGCGAGTCAGGGAGCGTCGTCGCCGACCACGCGGCCGCCCTCCGGTCCATGGCCGAGCGGCTGCGACACGACGGCATCGTCCTCGACGAGGTGCCGCTGCGCGCCGTCGGCCACCGGGTCGTCCACGGCGGTCCCGACTTCTCCGAGCCGGTCGTCATCGACGACGCCGTCCTCGACCGCATCCGTGAGCTGAGCGCCCTTGCACCACTGCACAACCCGGCTGCCGTCACCGGGATCGAGGCGGCCCGGGCACGCTTCGACGTGCCCCACGTCGCGGTCTTCGACACGGCATACTTCTCGTCCCTGCCCGCCGAGGCGTCGACGTATGCCGTGCCGCGCGATCTCGCCGCGAAGCACGCGATCCGCCGCTACGGCTTCCACGGAACGTCGCACCAGTACGTCGCCCAGGCCACGGCGGAGCTGCTGGACCGTCCGCTCGGTGACCTCCGTCAGGTGATCCTCCACCTCGGGAACGGGTGTTCCGCCTCCGCGGTGCGGCACGGACTGGCCGTCGAGACGTCGATGGGCCTGACGCCCCTGCAGGGCCTCGTCATGGGCACCCGCTCGGGTGACGTCGACCCCGGGCTGCACGCATACCTCGCCCGGGAGGCAGGGCTCTCGCTCGACGAGATCGACACGGTGCTCAACAAGAGGTCCGGGCTGCTGGGGCTCAGCGGGGTCAACGACTTCCGCCAGCTCGAGCAACGGCTGGCAGCGGGCGAGGCCGACGCCCGCCTCGCGTTCGACGTCGCCGTCCACCGGATCAAGCACTACGTCGGCGCCTACCTGGCGATCCTCGGCGGCATCGACGTGCTCGTCTTCACAGCCGGCGTCGGGGAGAACAGCATCTCCCTGCGGGCCGCCGTCACCGAGGGCCTCGAGGGGCTCGGGATCACGGTCGACCGGGCGCGGAACGCCGCCCGGTCCCAGCAGGCCCGCGTGATCTCACCCGACGGGGCCGGGGTCGTCGTCGCCGTGGTGCCGACGAACGAGGAGCTCGCCATCGCCCGGCAGACGGCCGACCTCGTCGGCTGACCCAACGCTCCCGGCGGGTGCCGGTGTCAGCGCGACGTGCGCTGGGACTCGAGGTACTGCCGCAGGGAGAGCGGCCGGCGACCGGTCAGGCGCTCGACGTCGCCGCTGACGCCGTCGAACTCACCTGCCGCCACCGCGGTGTACGTCGACACCCAGGCGTCGACCTGCCAGTCCGGCGCACCGTAGACCGCGCGGGAGGCATACGCCTCCTCGAGCGTCTCGTCGTGGAAGCGCACCTCCCGGCCGGTGACCTCGGTGATCGTCTCGGCCATCTCGGCGAAGGTCAGCGCCTCCGGACCGGTCAGGTCGTAGGTCGCGCCCGCGTGCGACGC
>NZ_JBFULD010000251.1:0-6390 GCF_056400505.1 Terrabacter sp. P5_B1 | reverse complement strand
TCGAGGTCTTCGTGCGGCTCGCCCACCGTGAGGGCCGCAAACCGACGACGAGCGAGATCGCCCAGGAGGCCGGCGTCGCGGAGGGCACGATCTTCCGGGTCTTCCCGACCAAGGAGATCCTCGAGAAGGAGGCGGTGCAGGCGGCGTTCTGCCCCGCCCCCGTGCGGCGGCGCATCACGGCCATCGACCCCGAGGGCTCCCTGCGCGACCGGCTCGTCGACTTCACCCGCATCCTGCAGATGCGCTTCACCGAGGTGTTCGGCCTGATGGGCGCCCTCGGCCTGACCGAGCCGCCCAACCGCGGCCCGCACCAGAGCTGCTACGAGGCGGGCCGGCACCTGCGCGGCCACGCGGACGACGAGGAGCACGAGGCTGCGCACCAGCCGCTGCTCGCGGCGATCCACGAGCTGCTCGTCCACGACGAGGACCGCCTCGTCGTCCCCGGCGCCGACGTCGTCCACCGCATCCGGCTGCTCACCTTCTCCGGCAGTCACCCCGGCATCGCCGACGGCCAGGTGCTGACCCCCGAGGAGATCGTCGACACGGTGCTCTTCGGACTCGTCCGACGCGACGACCCCGGCCGGTGCGGCGAGACGCAGCCATGACAAACCAGTTGACCCTCACCCCACGTGAGTCCCTACCGTTCCTGAGCGACCCCACGCACCGAAAGGCACCCTCATGCTGATCCGACTGCTCCGCAGTCACCTGCGCCCCTACTCGGGCCAGATCGTGCTCATCGTGCTGGCCCAGCTCGTCAGCACGATGGCCTCGCTCTACCTGCCGAGCCTCAACGGCGAGATCATCGACGAGGGCGTCGCCAAGGGTGACACCGGCTTCATCCTCAGCCACGGCGCCCTCATGCTCGGTGTCAGCCTCGTGCAGATCGCGGCCGCCGTGGCCGGGACCTTCCTGGCAGCCCGGGTCGCCATGGCGATGGGGCGCGACGTCCGGGGCCGGGTCTTCGGCAAGGTCGTCGAGTTCTCGGCGCAGGAGGTCACCCGCTTCGGCGCACCGACGCTCATCTCCCGCAACACCAACGACGTGACCCAGGTCCAGATGGTCGTCTTCATGGGCTTCGCGCTGCTCGTGACGACGCCGATCATGATGGTCGGCGGCATCATCATGGCCCTCCGCGAGGACGTCGGACTCTCGTGGCTCGTCGCCGTGGCCGTGCCGCTGCTCGGCCTCGTCGTCGGCCTCGTCATCTCGCGCATGGTGCCGTGGTTCGGCCACATGCAGACCTCGCTCGACGGCGTGAACCGCGTCATGCGCGAGCAGATCACCGGCATCCGGGTCGTCCGCGCCTTCGTGCGCGAGGACCACGAGGAGTCGCGCTTCGCCGAGGCCAACGACCGGCTCACCGACGCCGGCCTGCACGTCGGCCGGCTCATGGCGCTCGTCTTCCCGATCGTCATGCTCATCTTCAACCTCTCGACGGTGGCCGTCATGTGGTTCGGCGCCCACCGCATCGCGTCCGGCGACATGCAGATCGGTGAGCTGACGGCGTTCCTCACCTACCTCGTGCAGATCCTCATGGCCGTCATGATGGCGACCTTCATGGCCACGATGATCCCGCGCGCGTCGGTCTCCGCCGGGCGCATCCAGGAGGTCGTCGGCACCGAGTCCTCCGTCATCGAGTCGGTGCAGCCGCTGCCGCTGCCGGCCGGGGCGGCCGGGCTCGAGATGTCGGGCGTCGACTTCCACTACCCGGGCGCCCAGTCCGCCGTGCTCCAGGACGTGTCCTTCCGGGCGGAGCCGGGCCGCACGACAGCGATCATCGGGTCGACCGGCTCCGGCAAGACCACCCTGCTCGGTCTCGTGCCGCGGCTCTTCGACGCCTCGTCAGGCAAGGTGCGCGTGGGTGGCGTCGACGTGCGCGACCTCGCGCTCGACGACCTGTGGAGCACGATCGGTCTCGTCCCGCAGAAGCCGTACCTCTTCAGCGGCACCGTGGCGACGAACCTGCGCTACGGCAACCCCGAGGCCACGGACGACGAGCTGTGGGACGCGCTGCGCATCGCCCAGGGCCAGGACTTCGTCCAGGCGATGGGAGGCCTCGACGCCGCGATCGCCCAGGGCGGCACCAACGTCTCGGGTGGCCAGCGACAACGGCTGGCCATCGCACGGGCCATCGTCAAGCGGCCCGACATCTACCTCTTCGACGACTCGTTCTCGGCGCTCGACCTGTCGACCGATGCCCGGTTGCGCCGGGCCCTGCGCCCGGCCACGGCGCGGAGCACCGTCGTCATCGTGGCCCAGCGCGTGTCGACGATCGTCGACGCCGACCAGATCCTCGTGCTCGAGGACGGCCGCATCGTCGGCCGGGGCACGCACGACCAGCTCGTCGACACCTGTGAGACCTACCGGGAGATCGTCGAGTCCCAGCGCAGCGCGGAGGAGGCGGCCTGATGGCCGAGGGAGTCAAGACCACGGAGGAGAAGGCCGCCGAGGCCCGACGCGGCCCGGCCCGACGGGGCGGTCCGCCGCACATGCAGATGGGCCAGCCGGGGGAGAAGTCGCTGAACTTCGGCCCGTCGGCCAAGCGTCTGCTCGGCAGGCTGCGGCCGCACCGGGCGAAGGTCGTCGTCGTGCTCGTGCTGGCGGTCGTCAGCGTGACCTTCAGCTCGGTCGGGCCGAAGATCCTCGGTAGGGCGACCGACCTCATCTTCTCCGGCGTCATCGGGGGCGCCATCAAGGCTCCGCCCGGCACGACGAAGGAGCAGGTCATCGCGACCCTGCGCGCCCAGGGCCAGACGACGTATGCCGACCTGCTGAGCAACGTCGACTTCACCCCGGGCCAGGGGATCGACTTCAACGCCCTGGCCAGCGTGCTCCTGCTCGTCATCGCCCTGTTCGCCGTGGCCTCGCTGCTCATGTGGGCCCAGGGCTGGATCCTGCAGGGCGTCCTCGCCCGCACGATGTTCGACCTGCGCCAGGAGGTCGAGGCCAAGCTCAACCGGCTGCCGCTGCCCTACTTCGACAACCAGCCGCGAGGTGAGCTGCTGAGCCGCGTCACCAACGACATCGACAACGTCGGCCAGTCCCTGCAGCAGACGCTCTCGCAGCTGCTCAACTCGCTGCTCACCGTCGTCGCCGTGCTCGGGATGATGTTCTGGATCTCCTGGACGCTCGCCCTCATCTCGCTCGTGAGCATCCCGATCTCGATCGTCGTCACGAGCCTCATCGCGAAGCGGTCGCAGAAGCTCTTCATCCAGCAGTGGCGCAACACCGGCGAGCTCAACGGCATCGTCGAGGAGACCTTCACCGGCCACGGGCTCGTCAAGGTCTACGGCCGGCAGAAGGAGACCGAGCAGGCGTTCAAGGAGAAGAACGGCGAGCTCTACGAGGCCTCGTTCGGAGCCCAGTTCATCAGCGGCATCATCATGCCGGTCATGATGTTCGTCGGGAACCTCAACTACGTCCTCATCGCCGTCGTCGGCGGTCTCCGGGTGACGTCCGGAGCCTTGAGCCTCGGTGACGTCCAGGCGTTCATCCAGTACTCCCGGCAGTTCACGCAACCGCTGACGCAGGTCGCGTCGATGGCCAACGTACTCCAGTCGGGCGTGGCGTCGGCCGAGCGCGTCTTCGAGGTCCTCGACGCCGACGAGCAGGAGCTCGACGCCGCCGAGCCGACCCGCATCGAGGACCCGCACGGAGCGGTGACGTTCGAGGGTGTGTCCTTCTCCTACACGCCGGACAAGCCGCTCATCGAGGACCTCGACCTGTCGGTGCGCCCCGGTCAGACTGTTGCCATCGTCGGACCCACCGGCGCCGGCAAGACGACCCTCGTCAACCTCATCATGCGGTTCTACGAGCTCGACGGCGGCCGCATCACGCTCGACGGCGTCGACATCCGCGACCTCACCCGGCACGACCTCCGCGCACGCATCGGCATGGTGCTGCAGGACACCTGGCTCTTCGGCGGCACGATCCGCGACAACATCGCCTACGGCCGCCCGGGTGCCACCGGCGAGGAGGTCGTCGCCGCGGCCAGGGCGACCTACGTCGACCGCTTCGTGCATTCGCTGCCCGACGGCTACGACACGGTGCTCGACGACGAGGCGTCCAACATCTCGGCCGGCGAGAAGCAGCTCGTCACCATCGCGCGCGCGTTTCTCTCCGACCCGGCGCTGCTCATCCTCGACGAGGCGACGAGCTCGGTCGACACGCGCACCGAGGTGCTCGTCCAGCACGCCATGGCCGCGTTGCGGTCCGACCGGACGAGCTTCGTCATCGCGCACCGTCTGTCGACGATCCGCGACGCCGACCTCATCCTCGTCATGKAGGACGGTCGGATCGTCGAGAAGGGCTCGCACACCGAGCTGCTCGCGTCCGGTGGCGCGTACGCCACGCTGTATGCCGCCCAGTTCGCAGGTGCCGCGGCCGATCTCGACGAGTCCGCCGCGGCCCCCGGCCGGCCGGACGACCACCCCGAGATGGCGACGGTCGGTGCGGGCGCCCCCGGCCCCGCCGGTGGTCCCGGTGTCCCGACCCCTGACAACGCTGTGCCCTCGGACGCCGGCGGAGCCGACTGACGAGCGACCCGCCCGGACCTGCCAGGGAACAACCGACCGGAACGAACCCGTATCTCGGCGCTGAACGGCGCCGCGGCCGGTTCGWTCCGGCCGGTTCACCCGGACCCGCGAGTCAGGGCTCGAGCAGGACGGCGCCTGGGCCCCCCTGCGCGAGCTGGTCGTCCGGGTTGTTGAGCGCGCAGGTGCGCAGGCTCAGGCAGCCGCAGCCGATGCACGCGTCGAGCTGGTCGCGCAGCTTCTCGATGCGCCGGATCTGCTCGTCGAGCCGGTGGCGCCAGACCCGGGAGAGCCGCGCCCAGTCGCTGGCCGTAGGCGTGCGTCCCTCGGGGAGCGTGGCGAGGGCGGCGCCGATCTCGTCGAGCGACAGGCCGACCCGTTGGGCGGCACGGATGAAGGAGACGCGCCGGATGGTGGCCCGCTCGTAGCGCCGCTGGTTCCCGGTCGTGCGGACCGAGTGGATGAGGCCGAGATCCTCCCAGTAGCGCAGCGCCGAGGTCGCCGCGCCGGTGCGCTCGGCCACCTGACCGATCGACAGCGCCGACATCTAGGCGATCCGCGCTTCCGCCAGCCGCGCGACGATCTCCTCGACGGTCTCGTCAGGCGTCTGCTGCGAGCTGTCGAGCCACAGCCCGATGTGGGGCGTCTCGGTGCGCACCTTGTGGTCGAAGTCGCGGATCGACCAGAGGTCGCCGTAGCCGACCTTGACCCGCTCGGACTCGCGCTGCATGACGGTGCTGACGTCGGGGGCGAGCATGACGAGGCTGAGGGGCCGGGTCGTGACCTGCTCGAGGAACGGCGTCAGGCTCGTGCCGACGAAGAGATCCTGGACGACCACGGTGAAGCCGGCCTCGGCGTACGCGTCCGCGGTGCGGGCGGTGATGCGGTGGCGCAGGACCAGCTGCCGCTCCGCCTCGGGATCGCCCTGTGGCGACATGTCGGCGCGACCGCGCACGACGACGCGCCGGAACTCGTCGCCGCGCAGGTGCACCGCGCGCGAGAAGCGCTCCGCGAGGAGCTGGGAGACGGTCGACTTGCCCGCCGCCATGACGCCGGTGACGACGACGACCTGCGGCTTGTCGGCGGTGGAGGGGAGGGCCTGGACGCTCACGTCGCACCACCCTAGAGGGCACCGTGGTGAAAGTCGCCAGCGTTCGAGGTGACGTTCACGTGGCCAACTCGAAAGTGGGCACTCGACCCGACCTCCCGTCGAGCGTGGCCTCGCCGCTCGCGAGGGCGGCCTCCCGTCGAGTGCCCATTTCCCTACGCGCAGCAGCGCAGGCCAGGCCGACCTCTGAGTCGAGTGCCCGACTCCCCACGTCCTGAAGAAACCACGCCACGCCGACCTTACGTCGAGTGCCCACTTGCGTGGGTCAGGCGTACGCCTCGACCTCGTCGGGGGTCGCGCGGCGAACCACGACGCGGGTCCACGCCCCGACGTAGAGCCGGTCGTCGTCGCTGAGCTCCGTCTTGGGCCCGACGGAGATGGCCGTGGCGGGCAAGGGCCCGGCCGCGGGGCCGACGAACGTGCCGTTGGAGCTGCCGAGGTCCTCGACGAACCACCGCGTCCCGTCGGAGGTCAGCTGGGCGTGTCGTCGGCTGACGCCGGGATCGGACGAGAGGTCGATCTCGGGTCTCGTGTTCTTGCTCGTGGACACCCGGCCGAGCAGGACGCTGCGGTGGCGCAGGGGCATGATCGTCGGCAGTCCCGGCGAGGGACAGGGATCCTCTGCCTCCTGGGTCTGGTACCAGTCGGGGTCGACCCACACCTCCGCCAGCCAGTCGAAGGACTCCGGCTCCTCGGGGGTGTCTGGCGTCCCCACGGCACGAGCGCCTGCGGCAGGGGCGGCCCCGGCCC
>NZ_JBFULD010000250.1:0-6391 GCF_056400505.1 Terrabacter sp. P5_B1 | reverse complement strand
GCGCCCGAGTGCCGTGCCGTGGTCGTCGTCCACCCCAGCGCGGCCGACGGCTGGGAGAGCAGGGTCGAGTTCCCGCACTTCCACGCCTGGCTGCGTGAGGCGGTCGAGGACTTCATCCTCGACTTCTGGTGACCCACGGCCTCCGCGGGAACATGGCTGTGCCGGCCACCCCGTCCCCGACGGCTGGCCGGCAAAGTGCCAGTTGCTGTCAGCAGGGGATGATGTTGTGCTCGGGGCCGAAGGGGAACCTCGTGATGTTCTCCGCGCCGTCCTCGCCGACGACCAGGATGTCGTGCTCGCGGTAGCCTCCGGCGCCGGGCAGGCCGTCGAGGACGGTGATCATCGGCTCCATGGACACGACCATGCCGGGCTCGAGAACGGTGTCGATGTCCTCGCGCAGCTCGAGTCCGGCCTCGCGCCCGTAGTAGTGGGACAGGACGCCGAAGGAGTGCCCGTAGCCGAAGGTCCGGTTCGGCAGCAGCCCGTGGCCGATGAAGATCTCGTTGAGCTCGGCGGCGATGTCCTCGGTGAGGTGTCCGGTGCGGGCGACGGCAGCGGCCTCGCGGTGCTCTGGCTCTCGCCCGACGAGTTCCTCGCGGTGGGTCCGGACGAGGCCGACACGGGCACCTCCCCGGAGGCGTATGCCGCCGGGCTGGCCGACGCGCTCGGGTCCGAGCGCGGTCAGGCGGTCGACGTGTCCGCCAACCGCACGACGCTCGAGCTGTCCGGGGAGCAGGCCCGCTCCGTGCTCGAGAAGAGCTGTGAGGTCGACCTGCACCCCCGGGTGTTCCCGGCCGGCACCGCCATCGCGACCCTGCTGGGCTCCACGGGGGTCGTCCTGTGGCGTACGACAGAGGACACCTGGCGGGTCATGCCCCGGGCCTCCTTCGCGACGCACGTGGCGCGTTGGCTGCTCGACGGGATGAGGGAGTACCGCTGATGTCGCTCAGCGCCCTCGACCTGTTCTCCGTGGGGATCGGCCCGTCGTCGTCTCACACGGTCGGTCCGATGCGGGCAGCCCGGCGGTTCGTCGCCGGGCTGGCCGAGTCGGGCCTGCTCGACCGGACGGTGAGGGTGCAGGCGCAGCTCTACGGCTCGCTGGGCGCGACCGGGCACGGGCACGGGTCTGACCGAGCCGTCGTGCTCGGCCTCGAGGGGGAGGACCCCGAGACCGTGGACACCTCGCACGCGGCAGCCGGGGTCGAGGCGGTCCGGGCCGATCGCAAGATCGCCCTCGACGGCACCCACCGGGTCGACTTCGACCCCGACGTCGACCTCCTGCTCCACCGGCGGCGCACGTTGCCGGGACATCCCAACGGGATGACGTTCGAGGCGTTCGACGAGGTCGGGCGGTCGCTCCGGTTCCGGACGTACTACTCGGTGGGTGGAGGCTTCGTCGTCGACGAGCAGGCGATCGGCGCGGACCGGGTCGTCGCGGACGACACCCCGGTGGCACACCCCTTCGGCAGCGGGGCCGAGCTGCTTCAGCGCTGTCGCGAGACCGGGCTGTCGGTCGCCGGGGTCATGATGGCCAACGAGTGCGCCTGGCGCCCCGAGGACGAGGTGCGTGAGCGGCTGCTGCACCTCTGGGGCGTCATGCAGGAGTGCGTCGAGAGCGGCTGCACCCGTGAGGAGCGCACGCTGCCCGGGGGGCTCAAGGTGCGGCGTCGGCTCCCGAGCTGCGCGAGCGCCTTCGACGCCAGGAGGCCGACGCGCGCGGCGCTGCCGGAGGCTCGATGCTCGACCCGCTCTGGGCCATGGAGTGGGTCAACCTCTACGCCCTCGCGGTCAACGAGGAGAACGCCTCGGGGGGCCGCATCGTCACCGCCCCGACGAACGGGGCGGCCGGCATCATTCCCGCCGTGCTGCACTTCTACGCCCGCTTCGTGGACGACGCGGACGAGGACGGGATCGTCGAGTTCCTCCTGACCGCAGCGGCCGTCGGCATCATCGTCAAGCTGGGCGCGTCGATCTCGGGGCCGAGGTCGGCTGTCAGGGCGAGGTGGGATCGGCGTGCTCGATGGCGGCCGCCGCCCTCTGCGCCGTGCTCGGTGGCACACCGGAGCAGGTCGAGAACGCCGCCGAGATCGGGATCGAGCACAACCTCGGCCTCACCTGCGACCCCGTGGGGGGACTGGTGCAGATCCCGTGCATCGAGCGCAACGCGATCGCCTCGGTCAAGGCCGTCAATGCGGCACGTCTCGCGCTGCAGGGGGACGGCGAGCACAAGGTCACCCTCGACCAAGCGGTCAAAACCATGCGCGAGACCGGCGCCGACATGAAGATCAAGTACAAGGAGACGTCGCGAGGCGGCCTCGCCGTCAACGTCGTCGAGTGCTGACCCGAGGCGTCCGGCACGGCATCTGGAGGAGACACGAATGAGCACCGTCACACACCCGGACGTGGGTTACGTCCTCACCCTCGACTGCCCGGAGGCGGCCGGCCTCGTCCATGCCGTGTCCGGCTTCCTGATCGAGCAGCACGGGGACATCCACGAGCTCAAGCAGTTCGACGACATCCGAGGCGGGCACTTCTACCTGAGAGTCCACTTCGCGATCGCGGACGACCGCACCGACCCCGGTGTCGAGACCCTGCGCGCGGCCTTCTCCGCCGTGGCAGGCCGGCACGCGATGCGTTTCGAGCTGCGCGAGGCGTCGGCGCGGCGGCGTGTCCTCGTCATGGTGTCGAAGTTCGCGCACTGCCTCAACGACCTGCTGTTCCGCTCGCGGATCGGCGAGCTGCCCATGGAGATCGCAGCCGTCGTGTCCAACCACCCCGACCACCGTGCCCTCGTGGAGTGGCACGGGATCCCCTTCTTCCATGTGCCCGTGACGTCGGCGACCAAGCCGGAGGCCGAGGCGCGGCTGCTCGACCTCGTCGACCGCTTCGAGATCGAGCTCGTCGTGCTCGCGCGCTACATGCAGATCCTCAGCGACGACCTGACCCAGGAGCTGGCCGGGCGGGCCATCAACATCCACCACTCGTTCCTGCCGAGCTTCAAGGGAGCCAGGCCGTATCACCAGGCGTGGGAGCGCGGGGTCAAGACCGTCGGCGCCACGGCCCACTACGTCAGCAGTGAGCTCGACGAAGGCCCGATCATCTCCCAGCAGGTGCGCGAGGTGGACCACTCGTTCGGCCCGGAGGATCTCGTGGCGGCCGGACGGGACACCGAGTGCCGCGCCCTGTCGAACGCCGTCAAGTGGCACTGTGAGGGTCGGGTGATCCTGCACGGCAGCCGGACCGTCGTCCTCCTCTGACAGGGGCCGTCGTGACGCCCCTTGTCAGAGGAGGACCGCTCACGGTCATCTGTCGTCGCGTGCGACCTTTAGGGGAGCTCGGCCGAGGCCCCGACCGCGTCATCGGCTCGACGGTTCGCCGCCTCCGTCTGGGCTTCGCGGTCGAGCTGGGTGCGAGGCATGAGGAGCAGGGCCGCCATGGCGACGACGCAGCAGCCGATGATGTACCAGCTGATTCCCGTGCTCGAATGGGTCTTCGCGAGGATGGCGGCCGCGATCAGCGGCGCGGGACCGCCGGCGATCACCGAGGCGAGCTGGTAGCCGACGCCGGCGCCGCTGTAGCGCAGGTTGGTCCCGAAGCTCTCGGCGATGAGGGCTGCCTGGGGGCCGTACTGCATGTCGTGGAAGATCAGGGACAGGACGATGGCCAGCAGCACGAGCCCGGAGGACTTGGTGTCGAGCAGGCCGAAGTACGGGAAGGCGAAGAGCGCCGTGCAGACGATGCCGAGGCCGTAGACGAGGCGTCTACCGAACAGGTCTGAGAGGTGGCCGAAGAACGGCACGCTGACGAGTCCGAGGGCGGCGGCGACGAGGGTGTAGTTCAGCAGCTGGCCCTTGGGCAGGTCGAGGTGCTCGGTGCCGTAGGTGAGGACGAAGGTGATGAAGAGGTAGAACGGCGCCTGCTCGGAGAGCCGCACGAAGGCAGAGGTGAAGATCTCCCTCGGGTGCTCCTTGAAGACCTGGAGCAGCGGTTGCCGGACGACCGCGTCGGCCTTCTTCACCTCGGCGAACTGGGGGCTCTCGACCACCCTCAGCCGGACGTAGAGCCCGACCAGCACCAGCACGAAGCTCACCAGGAAGGGCACTCGCCAGCCCCAGCTGGCGAAGGCGTCCTCGGTCATGACTCCACTCATGAGCTTGATCATCCCGGTCGAGAGGAGCAAGCCGATCGGCACGCCGAGCTGGGGCCAGCTCGCCATCAAGCCACGTCGCTTGGGGCTTCCCCATTCCATGCTCATGAGGACCGATCCTCCCCACTCCCCACCCACGCCGATGCCCTGGGCGAGGCGCAGCAGCGTGAGGATGATCGGCGCGGCGACCCCGATGGTGGCGGCAGTCGGAAGCAGGCCGATCAGGAACGTGGCCGCCCCCATCAGCAGGAGGGTGACGACCAGGGTGGCCTTGCGTCCGACGCGGTCTCCGAAGTGGCCGAAGATCGCCGCGCCGATGGGGCGCGCGGCGAAGCCGATGAACAGGGTGCTGAACGACAGCAGCGTGCCGCTGAGCTTGGAGCTGTCCGGGAAGAACAGGTGGGGGAAGACCAGCGCCGCTGCGGTGCCGTAGAGGAAGAAGTCGTACCACTCGATGGTCGTACCGATGGTGCTGGCCACCACCGCCCGTCGGCGTTGCGTCGCGGCTGTTTCGCCTTGAACCGTGGTTGCACTCATGCCTTGCTCCTCATCGAGTAGTGGCTAGGCCACTAGGCCTGTCTGCATTCAGCCGAAATGCTTTCCCCTTTGCAGCCACCTGTCAAGGTGTCGGTGCGCACGGTCGCCGGCGGGGTCAGCGCGGAACGGTGCGCAGTGCGGCGCGAAGCTCGGCACGGGAGCTGATGCCGAGCTTCGTGTAGATGTGGCGCAGGTGGTACTCGACGGTCTTCGGGCTGAGGAAGAGGGCCTGCGCCGCCTGCCGGGTGCTGTCCCCGCGTCCGAGAAGCAGCGCGATCTGCAGCTCGCGCGGCGTCAGCTCGAGCACCGGGCCGCCATCGCGCCGCCGAGCAGTCTCTCCGCTCGCTGCGAGCTCGGCGAGGGTGCGTTCGGCCCAAGGCGTGGCACCGAGGGCCTCGAACGACGCCAGCGCGCCGCGCAGAACGGCGCGGGCCTCCGTGCGCCGACGGTCCCGCCGGAGCAGCTCGCCATGGATGAGGCTGGACCGCGCCGCCTCGAACCCGTCGAGGGTGTCTGCATGCATCGTGGCGGCCGCGGTGAAGCAGGCGTCACGCTGGGCCGGGTCCGTCGCGAGCATCCCGCGGACCCGGGCCGCCCGCGCCTGCGACCACGGTCTGCCCTTGCGCTGCGACTGCTCCAGGAACGGCACCGCAGATCTCTCGGCGAGGGCACGCCGGCCCGTCCGGCACAACGCCTCGACGAGCTCGGGGACGGGTGAGAGGTCGGGGTCCCGCACCCCCAGCGTCAGCAGCCACTCCCCGAGGTCGGTCAGGCAGACCACCGCGGACTCGGCGTCGCCGCTCGAGAGGTGCTGCTCACCCAGGGCGAATGCGCACCAGGCCTGCGCCATCCGAAAGTGGTGGACGCGCGCGAGCGCCAGGGCCTCCTCCCTGAGCCCTTCGGCAGTGGAGGCACGGCCTTGCCGCCCGGTCAGCCACGAGAGGCCGGCAAGGGAGGCGGCCAGCTCGACGGGCTGCTTGAGCTCCCGCGCCAGGGAGACGGCCTCGCCGTACTCCGCGGCGGCGCTGCTCCACCGGTCGCTCACGGCGTCGCTCCGGGCCACGTGGAAGAGCAGGTGCGGCAGAGTCCCCAGGCTGGCGGCGGCTCGTCGTCGACCCAGGGCCTGCCCGACCAGGTCTCGACCGGTCTCGGAGTCCCGCAGGAACATCGGGCCCAGCAGGTCCCAGCCGCTCTGCGCTGCCACCCCGGGGTCTGCAGGCTCGGACAGCAGTGCCACGCCCCGCTGCAGCTCCGGACCGGGCGGATCACCGGACAAGGTGCTGGCCATCCCCACCGCCACCCATCCGATCCCCTGCACGGTGCCCCGGACCCGGGCGGCATCGTGCTCCAGGACGTGCGTCAGCAGCTGGGCCGCCCGACCGGCTCCGGGCACGTCGAGCAGGTAGAGACATGCGTCGACAGCCTCGGCGGCCGTCAGCACCGTCGTCTCCGGCGCCTCGCCGACGGCCTCCTCCGCCGCGGCCAGCAGCAGGTCACGCGCGTCCGCCAGATTCCCCGTGCGGGCTCCGACGAGGCCGAGCAGACCACGGGCGTGGGCCCGCTGCGCGACCGTGGGATCGGACGCGAGCGACTCCCGGAGGTGCCCCGCCGCCCGAACGTCCTCGCCGGCGAACCACGCCGTCTCGCCGGCCGCCAGCAGTCGCGCGGTGACCGCCTCCGGCTGCACGCTCAGCCGTGCGGCACGTT
>NZ_JBFULD010000249.1:0-6398 GCF_056400505.1 Terrabacter sp. P5_B1 | reverse complement strand
GAGGACGTCATCGAGCTCGTGACCGGCCTCGGTGCGGACGCGAGCGAGGAGAAGGTGGCCTACGGCACCGAGGCCGGGCTCTTCCAGCGCGCTGGCATCCCGACCGTGGTGTGCGGACCCGGAGACATCGCCCAGGCCCACGCACCGGACGAGTTCGTCGCGCTCGAGCAGATCGACAGGTGTGACGCGCTGCTCGACACCCTCATCACCCACCTCAGTGCCTGACCCACGCCAGACCGACCAGCCAGACCGAAGGAGCACCATGACCATCACCGCCGACACACCGACAGAGGTGACTCCCGAACGCCTGGCCGAGGCACGCAAGGCAGTCCTCAGCAGCTCCATCGGCGCCGCGCTCGAGTGGTTCGACATCATCGTCTACGCGTCGTTCGCCATCGTCATCGCCGAGAACTTCTTCCCCGAGGGTGACAAGACGCTGGGCCTCATCCTCACCTTCGCGACGTTCGCCATCTCCTACCTCGTCCGGCCGCTCGGCGGCATGATCATCGGCGGCTACGGGGACCGACACGGACGCAAGAAGGCCTTGACGCTCACGCTCCTGCTCATGATGGTGGGCACGATCCTCATGGCCGCGGCGCCGACGCACGCCATGGTGGGCGCCTGGGCGGGCGTCATCATTCTGATCTCACGGCTCGTCCAAGGCTTCTCCGCGGGTGGCGAGTTCGGTTCGGCGACAACGTTCCTCGTCGAGACGGCTCCGAACCGCAAGGCGTACTACGCCTCTTGGCAGGTGGCGAGCCAGGGCATCTCGATGTTCCTCGCCTCGGCCTTCGGCTACATCCTGTTCACCCAGCTGTCGAAGCCGGACCTCTACTCCTGGGGCTGGCGGATCCCGTACCTCCTCGGCTGCCTCATCGGCCCCGTCGGCCTCTACATCCGGGCCCGCCTGTCCGAGCCCAAGGAGTTCGCCGAGAGCACCCCGCACGAGGCACCCATCCGCGCGACGCTCACCGAGCACCTCGGACGAGTCCTCACCGGCTCGGCGTGCGTCGGCGTCGCGACCATCTCGGTCTACCTCATCCTCTTCATGCCCACCTACGCGGTGAAGAATCTGGGGGTTCCGGCGAGCGCCGCCTACCTCGGCGGCGTCGTGGCGGGCATCGTCACCATGGTCGGTGTCCCACTGGTCGGCCGGCTGGCCGACCGCGTCGGGCCGGCGCGTGTCATGGTCTGGGCTGCCGTCGGCGCGCTGGTGTTCGCCTGGCCGCTGTTCGCGGTGGTCATCGCCTCGCCGACCGTCCCGGTCCTCGTCGTGGCCATCGGCATCCTCGGGGTCATCATGGCCTTCTACTTCGGTCCGCTCCCGGCCCTGCTCACGACCCTCTTCCCACGTGACGTGCGAGCCACCGGCGTCTCGGTGGCCTACAACGTGGGGGTGACGGTGATGGGTGGCATCGCTCCGCTCGTGCTGACCTGGCTCATCGGTCTCACCGGGTCCCTCAACGCGCCGAGCGTCTACTACATCGTCGTCGCCGTCATCTCGCTCATCGGTCTGACGGTAGCGCGTCGGCGGTTCGACGCCCGCTGACCCCGGGCGTAACGGCGGGCGTCAGTGACGGAGCGCGTCGATCGCAGCGCCGCGGGCCGTTGCCGGCCCGCGGCGCGTAGCCCGTCACAGCGCGTCACGGCGAACGAGTAGCGCTGCTCAAGCGGGCCGAGGCCGGGGCGTGCTCCCATGGGTCATGGAAACCGTCCGGACACGCGCCGCCACACGCAACGTCGTCAGCTCTGGCCATCTGCTGGTCGGGGGGTCCGCCCTCGTGTTCGCCGGCGTGATGATCGTGGCCGGCCGAGACCCCGAGGCAGGGTTGGGCGGAGTCTTCCTCGGGCTGGGGATGATCCTCGCCGTGGCCGCCGCGATCTTCACGTTCGCCGCCGTCCACGTGCTCCGAGCCGGACCCACTCGTCATGGCTCGCTGTCCCTGGCCCTGAGCCTCGTCCAGCTGCTCGCCGGCGCTGCCCTGCTCGTCGGGGTGGTGGTCGCCGTGCAGGGCTACGGCGCTTTCGAGCCCTGGCGCTCGCCCATCCTGCTGCCCGCGGTCCTGCTCGTGGCCCTCGGCCTTGCCGGACTTCGTCTCGGGATGCGTGACGTCCGCCAGGCCGACCCGCAGCCGCACTGATCCCCCGCTGTCCGACCRGAACCCCTGCCGGTCAGGCTCGGGCGAGCGTCAGCGTGCGCATGCCGTGCAGGTGCAGGTCGCTCCGGTGCAGCAACCCCTGCAGGCCGCCGTCGTCGAGCAGGAGCCCGAGCGTGCGCTCGTCGTCGACGTCGAGGCGACCGTCGAGCCCGCCCGCGAGCCGGGCGAACCAGGCGCGCGCATAACGGCCGGCGAGCGGGTGGTGCGGCCGGCGCTCGTCGATGACGACGTCGTGCTGGTCGACGACGGTCCAGCCCGCCTCCTCGAGCATCGTGGCCCACGACGCGCCGATGTTGGGCAGGGCCTCCGCATGGACCGTGGACAGGGCCTCGAGCGTGCGGGACTCGAAGCCGAGGCGGCCGGTGCCGAGATCCTCGGGCAGGAAGCGCAACGGCTCGTCGAACTCCGACACGGCGAGCAGACCGCCGGGCCGAGTCATCCGACGCAGCTGCGCCAGCGAGCCGACGGGATCGGCGAGGTGGTGCAGCGACATCGACGCCCACGTGACGTCGACGGGGGCGAGGTCGGGCCAGCCGGCGTCGAGGTCGGCCACGAGAGTGCGCACCCGATCTCCGACCCCGGCCGCCTGCGCCTTGGTCACGACGCGAGCCAGCGACCGCTCGGCCACGTCGACGGCGACGACCTCCGCGTCCGGCAGCCGACGCGCCAGACCGATGGCCCCCGTGCCGGTGCCGGCTCCGAGGTCGACGACCCGAGCCCGCGAACGGCTGCCGGTCCCGGCGCCCTCAGCTCCCGACAGTGCGGCAGCCGCCACCCGGTCGAGGGCTGCACCCCAGTACGCCGCCAGGACCTCGCCGTCGAGGTCGAGCAGGTCGTCGACCGCGTCCTCGAACGCCGCATCGTCGTGGACATGGTCGTCGCCCGATGCGCCGTGTCCGTGCGCCCGGTGGCCGGGTGTGTCGTGATGGGAGTGCGTCATGACAGCCACGCTAGACGGGTGCGCACACGGCATACGATCTTGCTGATGACGCAAGAACTCGACCTCGAGGCCGACTCGGCGCCGGACGGACCTCGGCGTGCACCCGGGGCACGAGTGGTTCACGGTGCTGTCGGGGACCCCCCGCTTGCAGCTCGGCGAGCGCGTCCTGCTCGTCGAGGAGGGCCAGTCGGCGCAGTTCTCGACGATGGTGCCGCACGCGATCACGGCGGCGGAGGGTCCCCTCGAGATCATCGTCGTGCTCGACCGCGAGGGCCGGCGCGCCCACCTCGACGCGGACTCCGGCGATGTCGAGAACCGTGCCACCGCCCCGTCCCACTGACATCGGCAGGTAAGCCCGGCCGCGACCGACAAGGAGTAGCACCGTGAGCGTCCAGAGCATGCACCACGTCAGCGTCGTCGTCGGCGACCTCGAGGCGTCCAAGGCCTTCTTCGCCGCCCTCGGCCTCGAGCTGGAGGGCGAGACGCCGATCGAGGGCGAGTGGGTCGACCGCATCAACGCACTCGACGACATCCGCGTGGAGATCGCGATGATGCGCACCCCCGACGGTCACGGACGGCTCGAGCTGACGAAGTTCCACTCGCCGGTCGCGGTCAGCGAGGGCCCGCAGCCGCCGCCGAGCAACACCCTGGGGCTGCGCAGCGTCATGTTCGAGGTCGACGACGTCGACGCAGCGGTCGAGACGGTGCTGGCCCAGGGCGGCGAGCTCGTCGGCGAGGTCGTGGACTACGAGGACGTCTACCGGCTCTGCTACGTCCGCGGGCCGGAGGGCATCATCGTCGCCCTGTCTGAGGACCTGCGCTGACGAGCTGGTCGCGTCGCCGCGTGAGGTAGGCCTGCTCCGCCGGGTTGCCGGTCAGGGCGATGGCGCGGTCGTATGCCGCACGCGACTCGCCGCCGCGGCCGAGCCGTCGCAGCAGGTCGGCCCGGGCGACGTGGAGGGCGTGGTAGCCGTCGAGGACATCGCCGAGCCGGTCGACCTCGGCGAGACCGACCGCGGGACCGTCGACCTCGGCGACCGCGACCGCCCGGTTGAGCCGCACGATCGGCGACGGGTCGAGGCGCACCATCGCGTCGTAGAGCGCCACGACCCGGTACCAGTCGGTGTCCTGGGCGGACGGGGCGTCCGAGTGGACCACGTTGATCGCGGCCAGCAGCTGGTAGCGGCCCGGCGGCCCACCACCGGCAGCGACGGCCCTCAGGCGCTCGTAGACCAGGGCCCGGCCCTCGGCGATGAGGGATCGGTCCCACGCACCACGGTCCTGCTCGGCGAGCGTGACCAGCTCCCCGGTGCGGGACACCCTCGCGGCTCGCCGGGCGTCGGTCAGGAGCATGAGGGCAAGGAGTCCCGTCACCTCGCCGTCGTCCGGGAGGAGGTCCCGGAGCAGGCGGCCGAGACGGATCGCCTCGTCGGTGAGGTCGACGCGCACGGCGTCGCCACCACTGCCGGCGAGGTAGCCCTCGTTGAAGACGAGATAGACCACCGCGAGGACTCCGGCGAGCCGCTCCCGGAGGTCGTCGGCCGACGGCACCCGGTAGGGAATGTGCGCCGCGGCGATCTTGCCCTTGGCGCGGGTGATCCGCCGCGCCATCGTGGTCTCCGGCACCAGGAAGGCGCGGGCGATCTCGGCGACCGTGAGACCGCCGAGCAGGCGCAGGGTCAGGGCCACCCGGGCCTCCATCGCGAGCGCGGGGTGGCAGCAGGTGAAGACGAGCCGCAGCCGGTCGTCCTCGACCGGGCCGGTCGGCTCGGCAGGGCTGTCGTCGTGCATCATGAGAGCCGCCTGGTGCTTGGCGTCGCGCTGGGACTYGCGACGGAGCCGGTCGATCGCCTTGCGGGTGGCCGTGGTGGCGAGCCATCCTCCGGGGTTGGGCGGTATGCCGTCTCGTGGCCATCGCTCCGCGGCCGCGGCGAACGCCTCGGCCGCGGATTCCTCGGCCAGGTCGAGGTTGCCGAAGCGGCGCGCGAGGCCGGCGACCACCCGCGCCCACTCCTGCTGGTGGACGCGGGTGATCGTCTGCGCGACGGCGGGATCGGTCACGGCTCCATCAGGGCCTGCACGGACTCTTCCGTCCGGAAGGGCCGCACCTCGACCGTGCCGCGGCAGGCCTTCGACCCCTGCGCGGCCAGCGCGAGTGCGACGTCGAGGTCGGCGGCCTCGATGATCCAGAAACCCCCGAGGTGCTCCTTCGTCTCGAGGTAGGGGCCGTCGGTGAAGGCGGGTCGCTCACCCTGCCCGTCCACCGTCGTGGCGGTCGTGGCCGGCTCGAGGCCGTCGGCGAAGACGAAGTGCCCGTCCCTCTTGAGCATGTCGTTGAACGCGCCGGTGGCGGCGAACGCCTCGAGCATCTCCTCCCGGGAGGCATAGGCGCCGAGCTCGGTGGGCTCGGCCGTCCCGAAGACGGACAGCAGGTATCGCGCCATGGCTCACGCCTCCCGGGAGCCGTCGAGGCGGGCCATCCCGGACCCGCGGAACCGGTGGACCTCCTGCGGCCAGTCGAGTGCCACGGCCAGCCGGCCGGCCCAGTAGCGGGCCGTCTCGTCGTCGGGGACGTCCACGGCGCAGAAGCCGCCGAGGTGCTCCTTCGTCTCGACGAAGGGGCCGTCGGTGAAGACCGGAGCGCCGTTCTCCGCCTGGACGCTGCAGATCGCGGTGTCCCGGTCGAGCCCGCCGTTGGTGAAGATCAGCACGCCCTGCTCCTGCATCTCCCGCACCACCGCCTTGCTCGCGACCCCCTTGGCCTTGATCTCGTCCTCCGTGTGCTCCTGCACCCACTCGTCGTTGAAGGTGATCAGGTACTCCGTCATCGTCGTCTCCTCTGGGTCCTGGGCGAGAGGTCCGGGTCGACCCCTCGCTTCCGGCGGCCGAGCCGGCCGCCGCACACTTCTTCCACGAACGGCAGCGCCCTCATACGACACTCTCCCGAAAAATCCTTCCGGGGGCAGCATCAGCACCGCCCCTCGTGTCGCGGGGTACGTTGGCGCCATGAGCGACAGCCCCGCGTCGGGCGGGTCCGGCGGGTCCCCAGCACCCCACGAGCAGTTCACCGTGCCGGTGCCCACCATCCCGCGCGGCCCGGCGGCGGGCGCTCCCGGACCGATGGCCCCGGCCGCCGCCCCCACACAGGCCATCCCCGTCTTCGAGCCGACTCGTGAGCTCCCCGTCCCGCCGAACCCGTATGCCGCACAGCCGGTCTGGCCGGGAACGCCCGCGGCTCCCGGCCCGGCGGGGGGCGCTGTCGACGAGAGCGTCGATCCCCTCCTCGGCCAGATCGGTGT
>NZ_JBFULD010000248.1:0-6407 GCF_056400505.1 Terrabacter sp. P5_B1 | reverse complement strand
GTCCCAGCGCAGGACGGGGCGGGAGATCAGGGAGCGGTCGGGGTGGGGCCGACGGGAGTGACCCCGCCTGTGGGTGTGGTCGCCGGGCCGGTGCCGCTCGCTGTTGCGGGAGATGCGGGGCTCGACGGCCCCGCGGTCGCCGGGGTGGCGGCCTGCGGTGACGCAGGAGCGGTCGTGGCGCCGGCTCCCGTGGCCGGCCCCGTGACAGGAGTCGTTGACGACGGGCTCGGTGTCGACCCGGTCGAGGTCGTGGCGCGGCCGTCACGCTGCGCCCGTTCGGCGCGGGAAGCCGCGGGTGTGTCGACGACGGCCCCGGCGGAGGGGCGCCCACCGAGGTTGGTCCCGGTCACCTGGGCGCCGGTGGCGAGCTGCAGGCCGGTGAGGAACGCCGCCGCCACGGCGAAGACCGCAACGGTCGTCGCGAGGACCCGGCGTGTGGTCGTGCGGTCGGGGCGGCGCCACCAGCGCTCGCGCACGACCTCCACCCGGAGGCCGTCGGCCCCCCGACGCGAGCGCACGAGCACGACCGCGTCCTTGGCGCGGGCCATGGAGGTCGTGTAGAGGTTGGCGGCGATGGCCGAGACGACGCTCAGCACCGCCGCGCCGGTGATGGTGCCGACGACGCCCAGGCGCGAGCCCAGCGCCGCCGCGGTCGCGGCAGCCATCGACCCGCCGACCAGCTGGGTCAGGGAGAGGTCGAGCAGCTTGACCTTGGACGGGGTGTGCGGCTGGGCGCCAGCGGGGGCTGCTGCGATGCGGGCGGCGGTGATGCGGGTGTCGGTGCGGTCGGGGTCGGTCAGCTGTTGCGTCATGTTCCTGAGGGGTCTGTTGCGGTCGTCGTCTCCCATGCACGACGAACGGGACGCCGTGATCGTTGACGTGGGCGACTCGATGTGACTCGGCTCACGCTCGGACCCGGGCGTCCGCGCCGCCGATTCGGGGTTCGGGGCGAGCGATGACAGACTCGGGGGCGATCACTGGAGGACCATGGACGCCATCGCACTGCCCGACCGCGAGATCGCGGACCGCCGCGACCCCGGCGGCGCGAACCACGACGACCGAGCGGTCGCCGAGGAGGCGGCTCGCCGCCGCACCTTCGCCGTCATCTCGCACCCCGACGCCGGCAAGTCGACCCTGACCGAGGCGCTCGCCCTGCACGCGCGAGCCATCGGCGAGGCCGGCGCCGTCCACGGCAAGGGCAACCGCCGCGGCGTCGTCTCGGACTGGATGGAGATGGAGAAGGATCGAGGCATCTCGATCACCTCCGCCGTGCTCCAGTTCGCCTACGACGGCACCGTCGTCAACCTCCTCGACACCCCCGGCCACGCGGACTTCTCAGAGGACACCTACCGGGTGCTCGCCGCTGTCGATGCCGCCGTCATGCTCGTCGACGCGGCCAAGGGCATCGAGCCCCAGACGTTCAAGCTCTTCGAGGTGTGCCGCGCCCGCGGCGTGCCCGTGATCACCGTCGTCAACAAGTGGGACCGCCCCGGGCTCGACGCGCTCGCGATCATGGACGAGCTGACGACGCGCATCGACCTGCACCCCATGCCGCTGACCTGGCCGGTAGGCGTGGCGGGTGACTTCCACGGCGTGCTGGACTGCGCGACCGGCAAGTTCGTGCAGTTCACCCGGACGCCCGGCGGCGCCACCGAGGCGATCACGACCCGCATGAGCGGCGCCGAGGCCGAGCAGCTGCTCGGCTCCACGTGGACCGACGCGGTCGAGGAGTACGACCTGCTGCGCTCGTCGGGTCACGGCTACGACCACGAGCTCTTCCTCTCCGGCGCGGCGTCGCCGGTCCTCTTCGGCTCGGCCGTGCTCAACTTCGGCGTACGCCAGCTGCTCGACACGCTCGTGACGCTCGCTCCCGCGCCGGGCGCGCGACCCGACCGGTCCGGCACGCCCCGCGACGTGTCGGCGCCCTTCTCGGGTTTCGTCTTCAAGATCCAGGCCGGCATGGACCGCGCCCACCGTGACCGCCTCGCTTTCGTCCGGGTCTGCTCCGGCCGCTTCACCCGCGGCATGGTGGTGACGCACGCCGACACCGGGAGGCCCTTCGCCACGAAGTACGCGCAGAGCGTCTTCGGCCGCGACCGCTCGACGCTCGACGAGGCCTTTCCCGGCGACGTCATCGGCCTCGTCAACGCCAACGCCCTGCGCGTCGGTGACACGCTCTTCGCCGACGAGAAGGTCGCCTTCCCGCGCATCCCGCTCTTCGCCCCCGAGCACTTCGCCGTCGCCCGGGCGGCCGTCACCGGCAAGCAGAAGCAGTTCCGGCGGGGCATCGAGCAGCTCGGCGAAGAAGGCGTCGTGCAGGTGCTGACCTCGGACCGGCGCGGGGCGCAGGCGCCGGTCCTGGCGGCGGTCGGCCCGATGCAGTTCGACGTGGCCAAGCACCGGATGGAGCACGAGTTCGGATCGGCCATCAGGCTCGAGCCGCTGGGCTACTCCATCGCCCGAGCCGTGGCCGCGGACGCGATCCCGATCGTCAACAGCCGTTCCGGCGCCGAGGTGCTGACGCGCGAGGACGGGCTGGACGTCGCGGTCTTCGCCGACAAGTGGCGCCTCGCCTCGGTCGAGCGCGACGTGCCCGCGGGCTCGTTCACGCCGATCTTCGGCTGAGCCCGTGAGCCGGCGCTTCGAGGAGATCGACTGGCAGCAGACGCCGTGGGGTGAGATCAGCCTGCGGCGCCGGCTCGAGCCCTCCCTCCTCTTCGACGTCTACGAGGTCAAGCTCGGCGAGGAGTTCCTCATGTCGAGCCTCTTCACCGTGGCCGAGATCGAGCTGGCCCGCCTGGGGCTGGCAGCCGTCGAGGATGAGCACCTCGATGTCGTCGTCGGCGGGCTCGGCCTGGGTTACACCGCGCTGGCCGCCCTCGAGGACGAGCGGGTGCGCACCGTGACGGTGGTCGAGGCGCTCGCTCCGGTCATCTCCTGGCACCAGAGGCAGCTGCTGCCGGACACCGCGTCCTTGACCCTCGACCCCCGCACCACCCTGCTCGAGGGCGACTTCTTCGCATTGGCCCGCGAGGGTGCGGGCTTCGGCGGTGCGCCCGCCCTCGTGCACGCCGTGCTGCTCGACATCGACCACACCCCGCACCACGTGCTGCACCCAAGCCACGCCGACCTCTACACCCGTCGGGGGCTCGAGCGCCTCGCGGCCCGGTTGCACCCCGGCGGCGTCTTCGCGCTGTGGTCGGACGACCCGCCGGAGGCCGCTTTCACCGCGCTCCTCACGAGCGTCTTCGCGGCCGCCGCCGACCACGAGGTGACCTTCGCGAACCCGMTCACCGGGGGCCGGTCGTCCAACACCGTCTACGTCGCGACCACGGCCAACACCAACCCGGGCGTCGCACACGGCATACGGCAGACGTGATGTGTCGGGCCGGCGGCGCGGAAGTGCCTCCTGGGTGGCGCGGACGTCCTACGGTGAGATGAGGAAACCACTCGTCCGTCCAGGGGAGGTCACGTGAGCGTCTCGGTCTCGGTCGCCGGCCCGGTGACGACGGCACGACTCGTGGGCGAGATCGACACGTACTCCGTGGGGGACGTGCGCAAGGCGTTCGAGCGGCTCCCGGTCGTGGCGGAGGGCAGGGTCGTCGTGGACCTGCGCCAGGTCACGTTCATCGACTCGTCGGGTCTTGGGGCGATCATCGCCCTCTACCATCGCGCGGACGCGGGCGACGCCCGGCTGCAGCTGGTCTGTGGGGACGTGACGCTGCGGCTGGTCCGGCTGATGCACCTCGACTCGGTGATGGAGGTCGTCACGGCCGCCGGGGACGCGACGAACGGCAGCGCGACGAACGGCAGCGCCACGAACGGCAGCGCCACGAACGGCAGCGCGACGAGCGGGAGCGCACAGCCCTTGGATCCCGGCTGATCTCCCAGCCCGACAGTCAGGACGCCAGGCGCAGGTGCACCTGGACGCGCGTACGCATGGGGCGGGCCTCGATGGTGAGCCTGTCGCTGAGTTCCTCGGCGATCCAGAGCCCGCGACCGCTCGTTGCCGTGTCATCGGGTGTGCGCAGCTGCGGCACCGAGCCCGTGCCGTCGTCGTCCTCGACCGTGAAGACGAGCGAGTCTGACGTCTCGTCGATCCGCAGGACCCCGTGGCCACCACCATGGACGATGCTGTTCACCGCGACCTCATGGACGGCGAGCACGGCGTGATCGGCGCGGTCCGGGATGCGCTCCACGGCGATGCTGCGCACCACCTCGCGCACCCGGCGCAGGTCATCCGGGCCGAACTCGACACGCCCGAGCTCTCTGCCTGCGGCGACCGACGCTCCTGTCACACCTGCATGCTCCCACTTCTGCGCCATCCGTGGGCGATAGAGCCCGGTGGCTGTCAGGATGACCCCATGAACGTGCCGTGGCAGAGCCCAGGGGCGAGCCGTGCGGCCGTCTCTCCCCGGCTCGCCGCGCTGGCGCGGATCGCAGCCGAGGTGGCGGCGGCCACGACGCTGGAGCAGCTGACCGAGACGATCACCGAGCAGGCCGCGACGGTGATGGGCGCGTCCCGCGCCGTGCTCGCGGTCCGCGAGGGCTCGGACCGGCTGCGGACCATAGCTGCCCACGGCCTGACGCCGTCCCAAGCGCGGCGGTGGGCCACCCTCGAGCTTGCCGAGCGGTCGCCTCTCACCGACGCCGTCCTGACCAGCCAGGTCGYCACGGTCACCAGTCGTGCCGACATGGTCGAGCGCTACCCGGGGCTCAGCGACGGCACCGAGGGCTCGTCCGCGACGCTGCCGCTCATCTCGCGGACCGACGGGTCGACGGTCGGAGCCGTGGGCTTCCGCTTCGACGGACGGGTCGGGCACGTGGACCCCGAGGAGCTGTGGGTGCTGGGTGTCCTCAGTGACATGTGTGCCCAGACGATGCTGCGCCTGCAGGCCGAGGCGCAGAGCGCTGCGCGCGCCGCACGGCTCGAGTTCCTGGCTGACGCCTCCCAGGCGCTCGCGACCTCGCTCGACTACCGACAGACGCTGGGCAAGGTCGCGTCTCTCGCCGTGCCGACCCACGCAGACTGGTGCTCCGTGTCGATGGTCGACGACGGTGTCCTGCGCACGCTCGCAGTGGCCCACGTCGACCCGGACAAGGTGCAGCTCGCCAAGGAGCTCGAGACCCGATGGCCGCCCGACCCCGATCGCCCTGGAGGTGCGGAAATCGTCGCCCGGACCGGGGAGAGCCTGCTCGTCGAAGTGGTCACCGACGAGATGCTCGTCGCAGCCGCGCAGGACGAGGAGCACCTGCGGGTGGCCCGTGAGCTCGGGCTGCAGAGCGCCATGTCGGTGCCCCTCATCGCCAGTGACCGGGTGCTCGGAGTGCTCACCTTCGTCGCGGCCGAGTCGGGGCGACGCTACGGCGCCGAGGACGTTGCCTTCGCCGAGGATCTCGCCCGACGGGCGGCCCTCGCCATCGACAACGCCGACCTCTACTCGCAGACCCGGCGTGTGGCGTCGGTCCTCCAGTCCACCCTGTTGCCGCTGGACCTTCCCGAGCTGGCCGGATGGCAGCTCGGCACCGTGTACCGGCAGGCGGGACGCACCGACGTGGGCGGGGACTACTACGACGTCAGCGCGCTGGACGACGGCAGGGTCCTCGCCGTCCTCGGCGACGTCATGGGCCGGGGTGCGGATGCCGCCGTCTCCGGTTCGCTGATGCGCTCAGCCGCCCGAGTGCTCTCGACCCAGGACCCGGAGCCAGGAGCGCTGGCCCGTGCCATGGACCGCCTCATGGTGGTGGAACCTCCGACCCAGATGGCCTCGGCCGTCTACATCCTCTTCGACCCGTCCAAGGACGATCTCGCCCTCGTCGTCGCCGGGCACCCTCCGCCCCTGCTCTTCCGGGACGGGCGGTCGCGGTTCGTGACCGAGGACGGGTCGCCCATCCACGGCCTGGGTGAAGTGCCTCGACCCTCGGCACACTGCCCTTTCGGTCCCGGTGACGTGCTCCTCCTCTACACGGATGGGCTCGTGGAACGACGTGGCGAGAGCATCGACGTGGGGCTGGGACGACTGCAGGAGGCCGCGGACGCGCTGTTCACGGCCGTCGACGACCTGACCGACCTCGACGACGTGCTGCTCAAGCTCACCGAGTCAGTCTCCGACCCGGACCGTCAGGACGACGTCGCCGTGCTCGCCTTCCGTCGGACTGTGTGAGTCCGCGCCACTGCGGGTGTGCCGGGAGCGCGGACGCAGCACACGGCATACGCCCTTATGCTGGTGCGCGGATGAGTCGGCCAGACGGTCGCGTCAGGGCCTCGGCCCTGCCGAGGAACGTCCGGGCTCCACAGGGCAGGGTGGTGGCCAACAGCCACCCGGGGTGACCCGCGGGACAGTGCCACAGAGAACAGACCGCCGGCGGCTTCGGCAGCCGGTAAGGGTGAAACGGTGGTGTAAGAG
>NZ_JBFULD010000247.1:0-6412 GCF_056400505.1 Terrabacter sp. P5_B1 | reverse complement strand
CCCACCGCCATCGGGGCGGCCCCGACGGGAGCGCCGGCCGAGGGCGCAAGCTGCACCTCGACGGAGAAGAGGTGGCTGACCGACTCCTCCTTGATGGCTTCCATCATCGCCTCGAAGAGCTGGAAGCCCTCACGCTGGTACTCGATGAGGGGGTCGCGCTGGGCCATGGCGCGCAGACCGATGCCCTCCTGGAGGTAGTCCATCTCGTAGAGGTGCTCACGCCACTTGCGGTCGAGGACGGACAGGACGACACGACGCTCGACCTCGCGCATCGTGTCCGAGCCGAGGGTCTCCTCACGCTGGTCGTACGCACGGTGGGCGTCGGACATCAGCTGCTCGCGCAGGAGCTCAGCCGTGATGGCCTGCCGGCCGCCGGCCATGTCCTCGACCTCCTCGATGGTGAGCGAGACGGGATAGACCTGGCGCATCGCGTCCCACAGCTTCTCCAGGTCCCAGTCCGCGGCGAAGCCGTCGGCGGTGGCGGCGTCGACGTAGGAGCCCACGACGTCGTTGACGAAGAGGCGCAGCTGCTCGTGGAGGTCCTCGCCCTCGAGCACCGCGCGGCGCTCGTCGTAGATGACCTGGCGCTGGCGGTTCATGACGTCGTCGTACTTGAGGACGTTCTTGCGGATCTCGTAGTTCTGGGCCTCGACCGAGCCCTGGGCCTTCTGGATCGAGTTCGTCACCATCTTGGACTCGATCGGCACGTGGTCCTCCATGCCGGCGGTCTGCATGAATCGGTCGACGAGACCGGCGTTGAACAGGCGCATGAGGTCGTCGTTGAGCGAGAGGTAGAAGCGCGACTCCCCCGGGTCACCCTGACGACCGGAGCGGCCTCGCAGCTGGTTGTCGATACGGCGCGACTCGTGCCGCTCGGTGCCCAGGACGTAGAGGCCGCCCAGCTCGGTGACCTCCTCGTGCTCGGCCGCGACGTCGCGCTCGGCCTTGGCGAGCGCCTCGTCCCAGGCGGCTTCGTACTCCTCCGGTGTCTCGTGCGGGTCGAGGCCGCGACGCTTCAGCTCCGCGACGGCCCGGAACTCCGAGTTGCCGCCGAGCATGATGTCGGTGCCTCGGCCGGCCATGTTCGTCGCGACGGTCACAGCGCCCTTGCGGCCGGCGTCAGCGACGATGGCGGCCTCGCGCTCGTGCTGCTTGGCGTTGAGCACCTCGTGCTTGATCCCGCGCTTCTTCAGCTGCTGGGAGAGGTACTCGCTCTTCTCGACCGACACGGTGCCGACGAGCACGGGCTGGCCGACCGCGTGCTTCTCCGCGATGTCGTCGACGACGGCGTCGTACTTGGCGACCTCGGTGCGGTAGACGAGGTCGGCCTGGTCCTTGCGGATCATCGGCCGGTTCGTGGGGATCGGGATGACGCCGAGCTTGTAGATGGAGTTGAGCTCGGCCGCCTCGGTCTGGGCGGTGCCCGTCATGCCGGAGAGCTTGTCGTACATGCGGAAGTAGTTCTGCAGGGTGATCGTGGCCAGCGTCTGGTTCTCGTTCTTGATCTCGACGCCCTCCTTCGCCTCGATCGCCTGGTGCATGCCCTCGTTGTAGCGACGGCCGGGAAGCATGCGGCCGGTGTGCTCGTCGACGATAAGGATCTCGCCGTTCATGACGACGTAGTCCTTGTCCTTCTTGAACAGCTCCTTGGCCTTGATGGAGTTGTTGAGGTAGCCGATGAGCGGCGTGTTGACGGTGTCGTAGAGGTTGTCGATGCCGAGGAGGTCCTCGACCCGGGCGATGCCCGACTCGAGAACGCCGACGGTGCGCTTCTTCTCGTCGACCTCGTAGTCACCGCGCCCGTCCTCGCCGCGGTTCAGGCGAGCCGCGATGCGGGCGAACTCGACGTACCACTTCGTCGCGAGGTCGGCGGGGCCGGAGATGATCAGGGGTGTGCGGGCCTCGTCGATGAGGATCGAGTCGACCTCGTCGACGATGCAGAAGTTGTGGCCGCGCTGGACGAGCTCCGAGGGGTCCCACGCCATGTTGTCGCGCAGGTAGTCGAACCCGAACTCGTTGTTCGTGCCGTAGGTGATGTCCTTGGCGTACTCGGCGCGACGCTGCTCGGGCGTCATCTGGCTGAGGATGCAGCCGGTCTCCATGCCGAGGGCGCGGTGCACGCGGCCCATCAGCTCCGACTGGTACTCGGCGAGGAAGTCGTTGACGGTGATGACGTGGACGCCCTTGCCGGACAAGGCGTTGAGGTAGCTCGGCAGGGTCGCGACGAGCGTCTTGCCCTCACCGGTCTTCATCTCGGCGACGTTGCCCTGGTGCAGTGCGGCGCCGCCCATGAGCTGGACGTCGAAGTGGCGTTTGCCCAAGGTGCGCTTGCTCGCCTCACGGACGGCGGCGAAGGCCTCCGGCAGGAGCATGTCGAGCGTCTCGCCGTTGTCGAGACGCTCGCGGAAACCCTTGGTCTCGTCGCGCAGCTCCTCATCGGAGAGCTTCTCGAAGTCGGCCTCGAGGGCGTTGACCTGCTTGGCGATGCCCTGGAGCTTCTTCAGGGTCCGGCCYTCGCCGGCGCGAAGCAGCTTCTCGATGACGGCCATCTGGTGATCTCACTCCCGACTGAACGTGTGGACGCGCCCGGTGGGCGGGCTCCATCGCCCGTGATGGGTCACGGGACCCGCCTAGGCTAGCCGCCTTACGGACACAACGACCAACGCATCGGCGCGTGGCCGGGTTCCGACGCCGTTCGGGCAGGGGCCCGACGCCACCCCGAGGGCGTATGCCGGGTGCTCCCGGCGCGCTCAGCGGCTGGCCGTCGTTCCGGCGAGATCGCCGACGACACCGCCGACGACACCGCCGGCGACACCGCCGGCGAGGTCGACGCGGCCGAGTCCGAGCCAGCTCGCCATCGACTCGAGGTTGGCAAGCAGTGCCGGGCGCGCCTGCGCAGGTGCGTGCGGCTCCCACGTGACCCGGTGGCAGCGGAGCACGCCCGCGGTCCGGTCGGCCTTGAGGTCGCAGCGCGCGACGAGGGCGTCTCCATGGAGGAAGGGCAGCACGTAGTAGCCGTGCACCCGCTTCTCGGCGGGCGTGTAGATCTCGAGGCGGTAGTGGAAGTCCCACAGCGCGTGGATGCGGTCGCGCTGCCAGACGAGCGAGTCGAAGGGGCTGAGCAGCGCCTCGGCGTGGACGCGTCGCGGCAGCCGCGCCTCGGCGTGCAGCCAGGCCGGCTTCCACCCCGGCACGGTGACCGGGATGAGCTCACCGGCTGCGACGAGGCGCCCGATGGCCGGGCGGGCGTCCTCGCGCCTGATCCGGAAGTAGTCGGCCAGACAGAGCTCGGTGCCGATGCCGTGCGCCCGGGCAGCGATGCGGACGAGCTCGACGAAGCGCTCCGGGTCGGCCTCGGCGCCGGGACGCTCGGTCCACGCCGCCCGCAACGGTGGCGGCGCGGTGGCGCTGAGGGCGGCATACCGACGCTCGAACGCCGTGGTGCGCCCGACCGAGCTGATCTGCCCGGCCCAGAAGAGGTACTCGAGCGCCTGCTTGACCTCGGACCAGTTCCAGCCCCAGTGGTCGGTGCGGCGGGGCTGGTCGTGAGCGAGGGCGACCTCCGCCTCGCGTGCGGTCATCGGGCCGCGGGCCTCGACCTCGGCACGGACCAGATCGACGTAGTCGGGGCGCTCCTCGAGGATGCGCCGCATCCCACCCCAGGCCTTCTCGGCGGCGGCGCGCATCCGGAAGTCGAGCAGAGGCCAGGTCGAGGGCGGCACGAGGCTCGCCTCGTGCGCCCAGTACTCGACGAGCCGACGGGGCGCCCGGTCACGGGCCCGGTCGAGCAGCGCGGTGTCGTAGGGCCCCAGCCTCGAGAAGAACGGGAGGTACTGGCTGCGGGCGACGACGTTGACGCTGTCGATCTGCACGACACCGACCCGGTCGACGACGCGCTGGACATGGCGCATCGTCGCCGTGAAGGGCTCGGGGCGCGGGTCGAGGAAGCCCTGGGCGGCGATGGCGACGCGCCGAGCCTGGGCACGGGTCAGGCTGCGGACGGTGGCCCTCATTCGCCGGGGTCGATGAGCCGCTGGCGCACGGCATACATCGCCGCCTCCATGCGGGAGTGCATCTGGAGCTTGTCGAGGATGTTGCGGATGTGGTTGCGCACGGTGTTCTCGGAGATGAACAGCTCGCCGGCGATCTCCCGGTTGAGCCTGCCGCGGGCGACCAGCCTGAGGATCTCGAGCTCGCGGCCGGTCAGGCGCGGCAGCTCCAGCCCGGACACCGGGGCCGGGGCGGTCTCGTGCTGGCTGATCTGCTTGAACTCCTCGAGCAGCTTGGAGGCCATCGATGGCGAGAGCAGGGACTGGCCGTGGAAGACGCTGCGGATCCCGGCCGCGACCTCCTCGGGGGGCACGTCCTTGAGGAGGTAGCCGTTGGCCCCCGCGCGCACCGCCTCGAAGAGGTTCGCCTCGTCCTCGGAGCTCGTCAGCATGAGGATGCGGGCCGAGGGCACTCGCTGCTTGATGACCCGGCAGGCGTCGATGCCCCCGCGCTTGGGCATCCCGACGTCCATGACGATGACGTCGGGAACGATCTCCTCGGCCTGGTCGACCGCTTCGACCCCGTCCGCTGCCTCGCCGACGACGTCGATGCCGTCCTCGACGGCCAGGACGGTCTGCAGGCCCCTGCGGTAGAGCGCGTGGTCGTCGACGATGAGGACACGGATGACGTCGGTGGTCGGCGGGTTCACGCCCCCCATCTTGGCGTACACCACGGGCAGACCGCCCGTCAGATCCCCGCAGCCGCGACACGGCGCGCCCTGGCTACTCCCCCGGCACGCGACAAGGGCGGGGCGTCCCCTCGGAAAGGGGACGCCCCGCCGTCGTCAGCGCGGGTGCGGTGATGGTCTCAGCCGGTGGCGGCGACGTCGGCGTCCGCGTCGGTCTCGAGGTGCAGCACCCCGTAGCTCCAGCCGCGGCGCCGGTACACCACGCTCGGGCGGTCCGTGTCGGCGTCGTGGAAGAGGAAGAAGTCGTGCCCGACGAGCTCCATCTCGTTCACGGCGTCCTCGAGGGTCATGGGCGCTGCCGTGTGGATCTTCTCGCGGACCTCGATGGGCGAGTTCCCGAGGGCACCGAAACGTTCGAGGTCATCGACCCTGTCGTCGCGGGTCTCGGCGTCTGAGCCGGACGACGCCGCTCCGTTCGCCAAGGAGTCGATGCGGGCGGTCGCGTGCGCGACCGACTCGGGGATCCGTCGTCCGCGGCTGACCTTCCGCTTGTCGTGCACCCGCCTCAGGCGCTCCATGAGCTTGTCGACCGCCATGTCGAGCGCGGCGAACTTGTCATCGAGACAAGCCTCCGCCCGGATCACGGGCCCTTTCGCATGGCACGTGATCTCGACCTTCTCGGACCCGCGGGCAACCCGCTCGTGGGTGACGACGACGTCGATGCGGTGCACCTTGGGGGCGAGCGCCGGCACCTTGGCCAGTCGCTCGTCGAGCTGCTCACGGAATCGGTCGGGGATCTGGACGTGGCGTCCAGTGACGACGATCTCCACGGTTCCTCCTTGTTCGCGCACGTCTTGTCGTGCGGTGCAGTGAGAGTAGTTCCGGGCCTCTGGTCACCTTGGACCGGGCCCACCGGTCATCCAGGCACCACCTCTTCCTGTTGATCTCGTCCCGGGTCGACGGCCAGACGGACGTGCCCCGTGGGACGGGGTCCATGACCCGACCCTACTTGCGCCGCGCGTCCACTGGAAGGCGTGCAACGCCCCCAGACCGGAACAATCCGCGCCGCACCCGCACCGCCCGCCCACAGGCCGCGTCTTCACCCACGAGTGCGCTGGGTGGCTGCCACGGAGGCACCCACGACCGAGCCCGCACCGGCGGCCCGCAGCGCCCTGGCGGCTTCGGCGAACGTGGCACCCGTCGTCACGACGTCATCGACGAGAAGGATTCGACGCCCGCCGATCACGCTGTGCCACAAGGGATTCACCGACAGGGCGCCGGCTAGGTTGCCACGCCGTTCAACCGTTCCCAAGCCGGACTGGTCCTCCACTCGGCGCACGTGACGTAGTGCCGGCGCCACGCGGAGGACCGGCCCGCTTCGATCCGTGAGCTCCGCGACGGCTGAGCGGCAGAGTGCGGCCAACGGCGTGTCGCCGCGCTCGCGCACGGCGCGTCGCGACGAGGGAGCCGGGACCACGACGACCACTCCGTCGGCCCAGCCCGCACCCCTCAGCGCGCCGTCGACGGACGCGGCCAGCAGCGGCGCCAGGACGACGTCGAGGTCGCGCCGTCCGACGTCCTTCCACGCGGACACGGCGGCTCGGAGCGGGTCGGCATAGACGCCCCAGGCGTGCACCGGCGGCATACCGGCCGGCGCCGGGTGCGGCACGACCCAGGGCCCGCCGCCGTGCTCGACCAGCCGGGGCCCCTCGGGCCCCTCCATCGTCGCAGGGG
>NZ_JBFULD010000246.1:0-6468 GCF_056400505.1 Terrabacter sp. P5_B1 | reverse complement strand
GCGGCGCTGCGCGTGAAGGCCTTCTCGACGAGGACCGGCTTGCCGGCCTCGAGGGCGAGCAGGGCGTGGTCGCGGTGCTCGGAGTGCGGCGACGCGACGTAGACGGCGTCGACCTCCGTGTCGGCGACGAGCTCCTCGTAGGAGCCGTGGGCCCGTGGGATCGCGAACTCGTCGGCGAAGTCCTGGGCGCGCTCACGGCTGCGCGAGCCGACGGCGACGACCGAGGAGGCGGTGCCGACCGCGACGGCGTCTGCGAAGGCGTGCGCGATGCCTCCCGGCGCCAGGATCCCCCAGCGGATGGCCGGCGCATCGTGCGGGTCGGGCGTGCGCGGCTCGGGCAGCCGGAGGGCGACGTCGATGGGCAGGGTCATGCGATCACGTCCCAGAGGTGGTGGCGGATGTCGTGGACGAAGTAGAGCGAGAGCGTGCGGGCCGTGAACGTCGAGCCGTTGCTGCGCAGGGCCGGCCACTCCCACTGCGTACCCGCCGGGAGGGCGTATGCCGTCGCCGCCCGCTCGAACGCCGCCGTGACCTCGCCTGCCACGTCGTCGGGGTCCGAGCGCCAGTACTGCTGGTCGAYGGCCGTCTCGTCCTGGTCCCAGTCGGCGAACCGCACGAGGGAGCCGCCGCCGGCGAGGATCTGCTCGAGCCTCCCGCGCATGACGTCGCAGACGTCGCGCACGTGGCAGACGTACTCGAGCGGCGACCACACCCCCTCGGCCGGGCGGGTGCGCACGTCCTCGCGACGCAGCGCCGCGGCATACCTCGTCCCGGCGTCGCGGAGGATCGCGGGGACGTCGGCGGGATCGGCGGCCGTGGCGTCGAACCCGCAGTCGGGGCACGGCCGGGTCAGGACCCACGTCCAGTCCGCGCCGTCGGGCGTCGAGGGCCCGGGGTCGGTGATCGGCATGCTCATGCRCTCAGAGTAGGGCGAGCCGCGGGCGTTTCCGACGTCTGTTCAGGACTCGTTCACGCTCGGGATACCGTATGTCTTCGTGCTCAAGGACTACCTGCCGTGGATCATCGCCGGCCTCGTCGTGCTGGTGCTGGTCGTCGGAGGGCTGGTCCTGACGCGTGTCGCGCCCGAGGTGACCGCCACGCGGCGGCGCCGCCCGCGTCCTCACCGGGACCACTTCCGCAACGGCGACGAGCCGCCGTCGCCGCTCAAGCGCGCCGGCGTCGTCATCAACCCGACGAAGTTCACCGACATGGCCGCCGTGCGTGCGCGCATCACTGCCGCGTGCCTCGCGAACGGTTGGGGCGAGCCGCTCTTCTACGAGACGACCGTCGAGGACCCGGGCCACGGGCAGGCCGCGCAGGCGGTCCGGGACGGCGCCGACATCGTCTGCACGCTCGGCGGAGACGGGACGGTGCGCAACGTCGCCGGCGCGCTCGTCGGCACGGAGACGGCCCTCGGCATCCTGCCCGCGGGAACCGGCAACCTGCTGGCCCGCAACCTCGACCTGCCGGTCGGGCTCGAGACGGCCGTCACGGTCGCCCTGACGGGCCGCAACCGCCGCATCGATGTCGGCGAGCTCGTCATCGGCGCGGCGCCGATGGACGACGCCCCCGACGAGTCGGGCGACCCCGAGACCCACTACTTCCTCGTCATGGCCGGCATCGGGATGGACGCGCAGATCATGGCCGGCACCAACGAGAACCTCAAGGCCAAGGTCGGTTGGCCGGCCTACATGGTCTCCGGGCTCAAGCACCTCGTGTCGCCCGAGTTCCGCATCTCCGTCAAGGTCGACGACGAGCTCGAGTTCCGCCGCCGCGCCCGCATGGTTGTCATCGGCAACTGCGGGCGCCTCCTCGGCGGCCTCGTGCTCATGCCCAACGCGCGCGTCGACGACGGACAGCTCGACGCCGTCATCGCGTCACCGCGTGGCGTCGTCGGCTGGGTGCCCGTCGCGACCCGCGTCGCCACCCGCCAGCGCAAGGGTCACCCGACCCTTGACCACAAGGCGTGCAAGGAGGTCCGGGTGCGCGCCGACCGTCCGGTCCCTGTCCAGATCGACGGCGACGTCATCGGCGAGGCGAGCGAGGTCAGTGCCACGGTGCGTCCCGGCTGCCTCACGGTGCGCGTCAGCCAGTAGCCGCCGGAGGGACGTGGCGTGCCCGACCACCCGCCGTCGGTGCCAGAGTTGCCACATGAGCACGCCAGCGTCCTTCTCCGGCTTCCCGGCCGGCGCCCTGTCCTTCTACGCCGAGCTCGAGGACCGCAACTCCCGGGACTGGTGGCTCGCCCACAAGGACGTCTACGAGCGCGACGTCCGTGAGCCGATGCTCGCCCTCCTCGACGGCCTCGAGGAGGAGTTCGGCGAGGCCAAGCTCTTCCGGCCGAACCGCGACGTGCGCTTCAGCGCCGACAAGTCGCCCTACAAGACGCACCAGGGTGCGCTCGTCGGGTCCGGCACGGTCCTCGGCTACTACGTCCAGGTGAGTGCGGACGGCCTGCGGGCCGGTGGCGGCTTCCGTGCGGCGAGCTCCGACCAGACCGCCCGCTTCCGCGCCGCCGTCGACGCGCCGTCGAGCGGCCTCGAGCTCGAGTCCATCCTGGCAGCCTTGCGCGGCAAGCGTTTCGACGTGCTCGGCGAGCAGGTCAAGACGACACCGAGGGGGTATGCCGCCGACCACCCGCGCATCGAGACGCTGCGTCACAAGGAGCTCATGGTCATGCACGACTTCGGCGCGCCCGCGTGGCTCGGCACGAAGCGGGCGCTGGCCGAGGTCCGCAACACCTGGCGCTCGGTGCGGCCGCTGACGGCTTGGCTGGCGGAGCACGTCGGCGCCGACGAACGGGTCCGCCGCCCCTGAGGCGACAGCGGCGGTCAGTCGGCCTTGCGCCCGACGACGCCGTACATCGTCACGGAGAAGAACGCCGTCCCGGCGCGGGCGGCGGCCATCGCGTCGGCGAGGAAACGGTCTGCCTCCTCGCGGGTCAGCGCCCCCTCCTGCACCGCGGCGTCGGCGTTGCGGTGGAGCAACCCGCTGCCGAGCAGGGCGCCTGGCGGCATGACGAGCGCTGCCGAGCCGATGTCGTGGTCGACGATCAGCCCTGCGACGCGGAGCTGGTTCGGCAGGTGCCGGGCCGCGAACGGGTTGGCCATGCGTCGCCAGTTCGCCTCGGCGAAGCGGCGGACGAGCTCGGGGTCGCCGGGGTGGCTGATGGCGGTGCCCCAGTCGCTGTCCAGCACGGCCACCCGTCCACCGGGTGCGAGGACGCGCCCGAACTCATGGGCTGCGGCCTGCGGGTCGGAGAGGTGCTGGAAGACGCGTTCGCACCGCAGCACGTGGACGGCGCCGTCGGCGAAGGGCAGGTCCGCGGCGTCCCCGTCCATGAGCGTCGCTGCCGATCCGGTCAGGGCCGCCCGGCGCGAGGCCTCCTCCCGCAGGCCCGGGTTGGGCTCGATGCCCACGGCACGGCCATCGGGGGCCACCGCCTCGGCGAGGCGCCGCAGCTCGGTGCCGGTGCCGGCGCCGACGTCGACGACGGACTCCCCCGGGTGCGGCGCGAGCGCCTCGAAGGCCCAGTCGCGCAGGCGGTGGACCGCCGGCTCCTGCTCCTGGGCGTCGAGGAGCGCGACCAGGGTGGCGACGCGCGCCGCGCCGCCCTCACCGATCCGTTCGCGCGTGAACATTTTCGGCGCGGCTCCCGACCCTTCCTGGTGCGGGGTGGGGACCGACGAAGGGGTCACGCCTCCAGCATGCTGCTCACCGCCCGAGATCGGCGCCCGTTCGGTGATAACCGTCGATGTGGGCGCTACGTTGGCCCGGTGATCCAGCGCAACGTCTCGGTCGACGCATACATCATCGGTGCCGGCCCGGGCGGACTGGCCACGGCCGCCGCCCTCGGGGCCCGCRGGTTGCACGGCGTCGTCCTCGAACGGAGCAACGGCGTCGGTACGTCGTGGCGCGGACACTACGACCGCCTGCACCTGCACACCCCGCGCGAGCTCTCCGGGCTGCCGGGGTTCCCGATCCCCAGGGAGATGGGCCGCTGGGTCTCACGTGACGACGTCGTGCGCTACCTCGAGCTGTATGCCGCCCACCACCGACTCGACGTCCGCCTCGGCACCGAGGTGCGCCGCATCGACCGGTCGGCGGATGGCGACTCGTGGACCCTCACGCTCGCGGACGGGACGACGCTCACCGCCCCGTATGCCGTCGTCGCGACCGGGTTCAACCACACCCCCCGCGAGCCGGATGTGCCCGGACTGCAAGGGTATTCCGGTGACGTCGTGATGGCCCGTGCCTACCGCAACGGGTCGGGCCACGCCGGCAAGGACGTCCTGGTCGTGGGCACGGGCAACACCGGCACCGAGCTCGCCGTCGACCTCGTCGAGCACGGTGCGGCGCGCGTTCGTCTGGCCGTCCGCACCGTCCCGCACATCCTGCGCCGCAACACCGGGCCGTATGCCGCGCAGTACACCGGCATCGCCGTGCGCCACCTGCCCACCGCCCTCGTCGACCGGGTCGCGCCGGTCGTGGAGCGCATCCAGACCCCGGACCTGTCGACGCAGGGGCTGCCGCGTCCGGACACCGGCCTGCTGACCCGCGTCGAGCGCGACAACGCCATCCCGGTGCAGGACGTCGGCATCATCGACGCGATCCGGTCCGGGGCGGTCCAGCCCGTCGGCGCGCTGCGCGAGTTCGACGACGACAGCGTCGTGCTCGCGGACGGCACGCGCCTGCAGCCCGACCTCGTCGTCCTTGCGACCGGCTACGCCCAGGGGCTCGAACCGCTCATCGGCCACCTCGGCGTGCTCGACGACAAGGGCCGGCCCGTCGAGCGCGGTGGACGCACGCCGCGGGGCGCCAAGGGGCTGTGGTTCACCGGCTACACCAACCCCATCTCCGGGATGCTGCGGGAGATCTCGATCGACGCGCGCAAGATCGCCCTCGCCATGGCCCTGCGCAAGCGCCAGGAGATCAAGACCCTCCGCCGCCAAGCCGCCTGACCCCCCACCTCCCCATCGAGTGCCCAGTTCCCCACGTCGGAAGATGAGCACTCGAGCTGAGGTACCCATCGAGTGCCCAGTTCCCCACGTCGGAAGATGAGCACTCGAGCTGAGCTACCCATCGAGTGCCCAGTTCCCCACGTCGGATAATGAGCACTCGAGCTGAGCTACCCATCGAGTGCCCAGTTCTCGACGGCGCGTCAGGGGCGGTGCTGGCCGCCGAGGTTGAGGAAGGCTGCGGCCACGTCATCCGTTTCCGCGACGGCGCGCGCGAGCGCCTCGTCGCTCGGCAGTCCTGCCGCCAGCAGCTCGTGGTGGCGCGTCATCGCCGTGGCAGCGACGTCGTCGGGCACGGGCGAGACCGCCGCGACGACCGATCGGGCCCCGAGCGAGAGCAGCGACAGGGCCAGACCGAGGGACTCGTGACCAGGGCGAGCCGACGTCAGGCCGACGTCGCACGCCGAGAGCACCACGTGGTCGGCCCGCACGCCGGTCGGCTGCAGCTCGTGGGCGAAGACCGGTCCGTCGTGCAGCACGAGCGACGAGAAGAGCGGTGACTCGACCTGGTGCGTGCCGTGGGCTGCGACGTGGACGACGCCCGGCCGCGTCAGGGCACCGACGAGCTCGTCCCGCCGCGAGGGTTCGGCGAGGCGGCCGCGTTCGCCCCACGTGCCCACGATCGCGCGGCCCTCGCTCGAGGCGCGCGGCACCGACGGCCCGACGCTGACGTGCACCCCCGAGGCGCCAGATGCGTCCTCCCGCGATGCAGCCCGCCGGGCGAAGGACGTCAGCGACAGCGCGACGGTGAACGGGCGCCCGACCATCGAGGGGAGCAGGGCCCACGGGAGGGCGGAGACCTCGGGACAGGTCACGACGACGACACCGCTGTCGGAACGCCACGGTCGCAGCAGGGCGTCGTCGAGCTCGGCCGCACTCGCCCGCAGCGAGGACCAGACGGCTCCCGCCAGCGGGCCGAGGTGGTGCGTGGCAGCAGCACGGAGGTCGACGCGTACGCGCTGGGCGAGCTCGGGGGCACGATCGGCTGCCATGAGGTCCCGCATCGTCGCCCGCCCGCCCACGATGCCGACCGCACCGATGCGGCCGCGGTGCCGGAAGAACCACACGAGGTCGCGGTCGACCCGCCCGAGGTGCTCGCGAGCCTCGCGGACGCGTAGCGGGGCAGCACGACTCGCCCCGCCGCTGCGGCTCAGGGCCCAGTCCCGGTCGCGGATCTGCCGTTCGAGGCGCGAGGCGTGGTCGTGCAGCTCCCGCACCTGCGCGGGGTCGTTCTCACCGCGCAGGTGGCCGCGCACGGCACGCAGCTGCTCGGTGAGCTGGGCGAGCTGCTCGTCGTCGGGCCGGCCGAGGGACGGGAGCCGATCGGTCGCGCTGCGCCACCGTTCGAGGGCCTCCAGCACGGACGCGCTGCCGCGCGGCACGGCGAGCTCGAGGTCCAGCTCGGAGAGCCGGGCGCCGTGAACCGCGCGGGCCGTGCGCAGGTCGAGGC
>NZ_JBFULD010000245.1:0-6472 GCF_056400505.1 Terrabacter sp. P5_B1 | reverse complement strand
TGCGCCGTCGCGCCGACGGCGTCGGCGAGCTCGCGCAGCACGGGTCGGGCCTCGCTGCGCACGATCGGTGTCACGGCGGAGGCGAGGCGGCTGATGCCGAGCGCGAGACGGACCCGCCCGTCGGTCGCCCGCGAGACGAGGTGGTGCTCCTCGAGCGTCGTGACGAGGCGGTAGACGACGGGTCGCCCGACCCCGAGCCGGGCCGCGAGCTCGGTGATCGTCAGGCCCGTCGACTCCCCACCCTCGGCGAGGGTCTCGAGCACGCGGATGCCGCGGTCGAGCGTCTGGGAGGACTCTCCTCGCGGCGCCGCGGGACCGGGCACCCGGTCAGCCCTCGGAGTGCGCGCCGCCGGCCGAGGCCGAGCGCCCCGCACCCTTGGACCACGACATCGCGTAGAGCCCGTCGTCGACGGCGAGGCCGCCCTCRCCGAGCTCGAGCGGCCGGAACGTGTCGACCATGACGGCGAGCTCGTCGAAGGCCTCGATACCGATCGAGCCCTCCGTCGCACCGGGCTGGGGCCCGTGCGCATGGCCTCCGGGGTGCACCGAGACCGACCCCTTGCCGATGCCGGAGCCCTTGCGAGCCTCGTAGTCGCCGTCGACGTAGAACATGATCTCGTCGCTGTCGACGTTCGAGTGGTAGTACGGCACGGGGATGGCGAGCGGGTGGTAGTCGACCTTGCGGGGCACGAAGTTGCAGATGACGAAGTTCCAGCCCTCGAAGACCTGGTGCACCGGCGGCGGCTGGTGGATGCGGCCGGTGATCGGCTCGAAGTCACGCACGTTGAAGACGTACGGGTAGAGGCAGCCGTCCCAGCCGACGACGTCGAGCGGGTGGAAGGGCAGCGTGTGGATCGTGCCGACGACGCCGCCCGGGCCGTTGCCGCGATGCTTGATGTAGACGTCCGTCTGCTCATCGGGGCCGGCGCCGACGTCCTCGGCGAGGAGCGGACCCTCCGGCTGGCGGAGATCGCGCTCGCAGTAGGGCGCGTGCTCGAGGAGCTGGCCGTACTTGCTGAGGTAGCGCTTCGGTGGCGCGATGTGGCTGTTGGCCTCGATGCAGTAGGCGCGGAGCGGCTCGTCGTCGGACGCCCTGGGGATCCAGCGGTGCGTCGTGGCCCGGGGGATGATGACGTAGTCGCCCTCCCCCACCTCGATGGCACCGAAGACCGTCTCGACGCGCGCAGCGCCGCGCTCGACGTAGACGCACTCGTCGCCGATGCCGTTGCGGTACCACGGGCTCGCTTCTGCGGCAACGGCATACGAGATGCGCACGTCGCCGTTGCCGAGGACGAGGCGGCGACCCGTCACGACGTCCGCCTGCGCGACGGAGCCGGCTTCGAAGAGGTCGTGCAGCTTGAGGTGGCGCGGCGTCAGCGGGTGGTTCGGCGTCGTCGACTGGTCGGGCAGCTCCCACACCGCGGCGCCGATCGTCGTCGACGGGATGTTGCGGTGGTAGAGCAGCGAGCTGTCGGAGCTGAAGCCCTCCTCACCCATGAGCTCCTCGTAGTAGAGCTCGCCCGGCGCCGAACCCTCCGCCGAGCCCTCCGCCGGACGCCGGTGCTGGGTGTGCCGCTTGCGCGGGATGCTTCCGACCGCCTGGTAGTGGGCCATGGGCGAGAGCCTCTCCTCGAGCGCGTCCGATGAGCGGACGCGGGTGTATCGCTATTGCAACAGTGGAGTACGCTCCGGGTCATGTCAAGGACGCCTTTCGCGCCGCTCTTCGACCGCCTCGTCGACGACGCCGCGGTGTTCCCACCGGGTCTGGCACCGCTCGACGTGGCCGTGCGGGAGCACCTCGACCGACGCGAGGGGGCGTATGCCGCCCACATCGGTCCGCTGCTCGTGCCCGCGAGCGCGGCGGACGAGCTCACGACCCTCGCTGCCGTTGACCCGCGGACGCTGTCCACCCCACTCGAGGTCAGTCTCGTCGTGCGGCCCGGGAGCCCGACGGCCCCACTCACCGAGGCCCTCACGATGCTCCGTGACGACACCAGGGTCCTCGTCACGGCCGCCGAGCTCGGCTGGTCGGACGACTGGCGGCAGGTGCTCGCCGCCGGGGTCCCCGTCGTCGTCGAGGTCGGCCTCGGTGAGCAGCAGGCGCGCGGACTCGACGACATCGCAGCCGCCGTCGACGAGGAGCATGACGTCACGGTGAAGTTTCGCACCGGCGCGACGCCCATGTGGGGCTGGCCGGACGAACGGGTGCTCGGCGGCTTCCTCGACGCCGTCGTCCTGCACGGGCTGAGCTTCAGGCTGACGGGCGGACTGCACCACGCCGTCCGGGGCAGCCACGGGGGCGCGCCGATGCACGGCCTGCTCAACGTCCTGCTCGCCACGCACGAGGCGCTGCACGGGGCGGAGGCCCACGAGCTCGCCGGCGAGCTCGGGCGGCGCGACACCGAGGTGCTCGTCACCGCCGTCGCGTCACTCGGCACCGACGAGGCCGAGCGCATCCGCGCGAGCTTCACGGCCTACGGCTGCTGTGGTGTGCTCGACCCCCTGACCGAGCTCGAGGCGCTCGGGCTCATCACCGTGACCGACGCGACGACCGGCACGAAGGAGGAGCACCGGTGACCACCTGGCTCGATGTGCCCGACGACCACCCCTTCGGCACCGACAACCTGCCCTACGGCGTCTTCAGCACCGCCGGCGACCCCATCCGTCGGGTCGGCGTGCGCATCGGTGACCAGGTGCTCGACGCCGGAGCCGTCGCTGCCATCGGCCGGGATGCCGGACTCGTCGGCGACGGGCCCGACCTCGCGACCGCGTGGCAGACGCCGAGCCTCAACGCGTTCCTGGCGCTCGGACGTCCGGTCTGGACGACAGCACGCGACTGGCTCACGGAGATCCTCCGCGACGAGGTCCACCGTGACGGGGTCACACCCCACCTGCACCCGCTCGAGGAGGTCGTGCTGCACCTGCCGATCGAGGTCGCCGACTACGTCGACTTCTACGCGAGCGAGGACCACGCGAGCACCGTCGGGCGCATCTTCCGTCCCGACAACGCCGCCCTTCCGCCGAACTGGAAACACCTGCCGATCGGCTACCACGGCCGCGCGGGCACCGTCGTCGTCACGGGCACCGACGTCGTGCGTCCCACCGGCCAGCGCAAGGGCCCGAAGGACCCCACGCCAGTCTTCGGTCCGAGCATCCGCCTCGACATCGAGGCCGAGCTCGGCTACGTCGTGGGCGGCGCGACCGCCCTCGGCACACGCGTCTCGGTCGACGAGGCCGGCGACCACCTCTTCGGCGTCGTCATCCTCAACGACTGGAGCGCCCGCGACATCCAGGCCTGGGAGTACGTCCCGCTCGGACCGTTCCTCGGCAAGTCCTTCGCGACGTCGGTCTCGGCGTGGGTCACGCCCATGGAGGCCCTCGTGTCGGCCCGTGTTCCCCTTCCGGGACAGTCGGACCCGGAGATACTGCCCTATCTGCGCGGGGACGCGTTCGGGCTCGACGTCCACGTCGAGGTGGCCCTCAACGGCACCGTCGTCTCACGCCCCGAGCACGCCGGGATGTACTGGTCGCCGGCCCAGATGCTGGCGCACCTCACCGTCAACGGCGCCTCGGTCCGCGACGGTGACCTCTTCGGATCGGGGACGATCAGCGGCCCGACGCGCGAGACCCGTGGCAGCCTGCTCGAGCTGACGTGGAACGGCACCGAGCCGCTGACGCTCGGGGACGGCTCGACCCGCGGCTTCCTCGAGGACGGCGACGTCGTGACGATGACGGCGTGGGCCCCCGGTCCCGGGCGTGCGCGCATCGGTCTCGGTGAGGTGAGCGGGACCATCCGCCCCGCCATCTGAGCCTCGCGTCGACGTCGGGCACGCCGATCGCGCCACCTCAGTGGACGATGGCCGCTGCCGTCTCGGGCTGGTCGTCGAGGTAATGCGAGTGCTCGTGCTTGCGCGGCAGGAAGGCAGCCGGGATCAGCGTGAGGGCGAGCAGGATCGCGGCGACGAGGAAGGTGCTGCCGAAGGCGTCGGCCGCGTCGGCCAGACCCTTCTGGACGGCGACCTGACCACCGACGGAGTTGACGAGCGCCGGGTTGTGCAGGGCCGCGATGGCCGGCCCCGCCAGGGCGGAGGCGCTGAGGTAGTTCGTGAAGACCACCGAGATGACGGCCACACCGATCGAGCTCGCGATCTGCTGCGAGATGTTGAGCAGCGTCGAACCACGGGCGACCTGGTGGCTCTGCAACGTCTTGAGCGCCGAGGTCATGAGCGGCATCATCGTGCCGCCCATGCCCAGACCCATGACGAAGAGCACCGGGATCATGAAGCCCCAGTAGGACGTGTCGGTGCCCACCTGCGTCAGCGCGAACATGCCGGCGGTCATCAGCAGCAGCCCGAACGGCACGATGCGTCCCACCGGGATCCGGTCTGACAGGGCACCCGCGATCGGCATCGTCACCATGGCTCCCAGGCCCTGTGGCACCATGAGGAAGGCCGCGTGGAGGGTGTCCAGGCCCCGCACCTGCTGGTAGTAGGTGGGAACGAGGAGCAGGCCCCCGAAGAAGGCTGCGGCGAAGAGGAACATGGTGATCGTCGCGGTGCTGAGGCGACGGTTGCGGAAGAGTCGCAGGTCGAGCAGCGGGTGCTTCGGGCGGAAGCTGTAGAAGACGAACGACACGAGCATGGCGAGCCCGATGCACAGCGGCACGAGCACCTTCCTCGACATGACGGTCCCCTCCCCCGGGATGGAGCTGATGCCGTAGAGGAAGAGCGCGAGGCCCGGGGACATCAGGAGCATGCCCACGAAGTCGAAGGACTCCGACGGCTCAGGGGCGTCAGAGGGCAGCGCCCACCACGCATACAGCGAGGCGACGACTCCGATGGGGACGTTGATGAGGAAGATCCAGTGCCAGGAAGCGACCTCGATCAGCCAGCCGCCGAGGATCGGCCCGAAGATCGGGCCCAGCAGCATGGGCACGCCCAGGATCGCCATGAGCCTGCCCATCCGGGCCGGCCCGGCGGCCCGCGTCATGATCGTCATGCCGAGGGGCATGAGCATGCCGCCGCCCAGACCCTGCAGGACGCGGAAGCCGATGAGCATCTCGATGGACCCGGCGGTCGCGCACAGGACCGAACCCAAGGTGAAGAGGACGACGGCCAGGATGTAGAGCCGCTTGGTGCCGAACCGATCGGCCGCCCAACCGGTCAGCGGGATGACCGTCGCGAGGGCAAGGGTGTAGGCCGTGACCACCCAAGCCACGGTGGAGTACGCCAAGGCCTTCCCCGGGGTCTCGGCGAACACGGTCTGGAAGGTCGGCAGGGCGATGTTGACCACGGTGATGTCGAGGATGGACATGATCGCCCCGAGCACGACCACGCCGGCGATCTTGAGGACCGGCCCGTCGATCTTGTCGGGGTAGTCGGTCAGTGCGGGGGCGGCAGGAGTGGACACGATGACTCCGGTTCGGACGGTGGTTCGTGGACAGGTGCGACGACGTGGCCGCGGGCTGCCCGGGCAGCTTTCATTGTCGCGCCGACCACTGAGGGCAGCGCAAGGGACTTATGCCGCCGGTACCGCGTCCTCATGCCGACCGGCCGTGCCGGGGGCGTCCGTCAGTGCTGCTTGCGCGGCTGCTTGCCCTCGACGACCTGCGTGCTCGCGACCTTGTCGTGCAGGGCCTGGCGCTTGTCGTCCCAGAGCGGCCACAGGCCGTCGAGCAGGAAGATGATGAAGTAGATGCCGCTGATGTACGGCACGAGCTGGATCGCCGAGAGCAGGCGCCGGCGGAGGGCCGTGACGACGTCGAGGGGGCCGGGGGCGTCTGTACGACGGACGCTGATGCCCAGAACCATCTTGCCGGGGGTCTGTGCGGTCGTCGTCCAGAAGGCGATGCAGTAGAGCGTCGAGAAGACCCACGTGACCAGCCCGGCCTTGACGGCCTCGCCGGCGATGTCGTTGATGAGCCTGGTCATCGCCGTCTGGTCCTGGGCCGCTGCCGCGTCCAGGGCCCGCTGGATCGAGGTCAGGTAGTCGGGCACGAACGCGCGGATGAGAAGGTAGGAGGCGATCCCGAGGATGATGCCGTCGATGAGCCACGCTGCGAAGCGCTTGCCCCATGGCGCGAGCGGGATGCCGTCGGCCGTGGTGCGGATGTTGTGCATCCACTGCGCGTTGGCCGGGGCCTGCTGGTAGTAGCCCTGCGGGGCCTGCTGCTGCGGGATCTGCGGCGCCTGGGACTGGCCCTGCCAGCCACTGCCCTGCGGCGTCGGCGTCGTGGCCGTCGGCGCGCCCGCTCGGTCGGACGGCACCTGCCCCTGGCCGCCCTGCTGTGGCAGGCCGATGGTGCTCTGCGACGCGGTCGGCGACTTCTTCGGAGCGGTGTGGTTCGTCCACGTCACGCCGTCCCAGTAGCGGAGCATGTCGGCGTTGCTGGGGTCGTCGTACCACCCGGAGGGCTGCTGGCTCATGGTCCAACTGTGCCACGACGGCGACCGACCGCGGGCCCGGCATGCCG
>NZ_JBFULD010000244.1:0-6505 GCF_056400505.1 Terrabacter sp. P5_B1 | reverse complement strand
GTGTCCGGATTCATCGGTTTGAGCGGAGTGGAAAAGGTTAGGACCGTGAAGCAGGTACGCGCGCTCGACGTGGTACTGGTCACCTTGTTGGACACGAGCATCGACCCCGAGGGGCAGTTGGTCACCCCGAGTCCCGGTTGACCGAGATCTTCACCCGCTACCGAGCGACAGACCCGTCCACATCAGCAGCCGGATCGACTGCGACGCGCTGGTTCACGCCACCACGATGGTCATGACCTGCCTGGGGACGAAGTGGACGTCGGCAGACGTCGCCATCACCACACGGCGCGGGCTGGAAAGGTGGGCTTCACACTGCTGCCCATCCTGTCCGACCAAGAGGTTGAGACGATCGTCAACCAGGTTCGGCGCTCCTCGGCCTGGGCCTAGGAGAGGCCGGCACTGCGTCATAGCGCCGCGTGCCGCGCAGTGTCATGCCAAGGGGCGGGGCCTGGCGGACACTTTGATCTGTGGAGCGCGTGGTCACCCACATCTCAAGCCTGGCCGTGCGATACCGACCAGCGAGAGGTCACTGGTGGTCCAACGAGCCAACGTCGGCGACTTCCCACGCTTCAGTGATCGAGGGGTCAGTCGTGACCGTTACAGCCCTGAGCCTTCGCGGCAAGGTAGTAGTCCGCGGCGTCAAGCAGGTACTGGACCTCGGCAGTGTCCTGATAGATCTGAAGGGCGACAGCGGACAGGGTGTACAACCCGGCGCACGACATGGCTACCGAGTCAGAACTCTCGAACGCCGGCTGCTCGCCGTACTCGGCCCTCGTGCTCTCCAACAGCTCAGCGTCAATCGTCCGCCTAACGCCACTCGCACGCAGCGGCCGCTCCGGCGCCGTATGTCTGTGTCCACGCCCGCTGGACCTTGCCCCCGACGACGACTGTCCCATTCCGCTGCGGCTGCTCACCTCACGATGCCGGCAGATCGTCTCTCTCGCATCCAGCTCGGAGTTCGGCTCTTGGACTTTGAGGTCAAGTGCCACGCCCTGCAACGGCTGCACCAGTAGGAGCCCGTCGGAACCCTTCGACCTCGTGACCGGCATGACTCCTGAACTGCGTGGAGGGCGCGCTCCGCGGCCCGCTGGCTTGGATATGACTTCTTCGAGCAGTCGAGCACTGCGACCGTTCCTCAGGACGCATGCTCAGCTGGCTCATATCCAGCCCGGCACGATGGGTTCGCGGCTGAAGTCGCTCGGCCCGGTTCGGAGCGTGTATGTCTCCGGCTGACGAGGGAAGGTTACCGACCAACTCCTGTCGATGGCCAGCCTCAATGTGGGCTAACGCGCCGTGCGTCACTTCGCCGCTTGTCGGGCGCACCCTATCCTTTCAAGCAGCAGGTAGTGCGTAGGCGAGCTTCCGGTGCATCTCGGCGATGGTGTCGGCGGCGAAGGACCCTTCGGCCTCCAACTGGGGGTAGAGCTTTCTGGGCCACAGGGCTTGCACGCCACGGGTGGTGAAGGTGCCGCCGATGAGAGGCCAGTCTGCTTCAACAAAGCAGAGCACGCCGTGGACCGGGACCTCGATGTCGAGCAGTCCGCGTACGACGTCGACTTGTTTGAGTACTCCGTCGACGAGTTTGGTGCAGTCGCGTGAACCGATGAGCAGTCGTTCTTCGCGGGGCCGGAAGAGGCCGCCTTCGACCTTGAGGTGAGGCCGGCCCTGGTACTTCTTGGCATCGATGACGYAGACGCCGCTAGCGGTCACGGCGAGGTGGTCGATGTTCGCCCTGCTCTTGGGGATCCGCCGGTCATGCAACAGTCGGAGGGTGTCTGATGCCAGGCGGTCGAGGCCTTGGCCCAGTCGTTCTTCTCCAGCTGCGCCGATATCCCAGGCGGTCGTTGACTGTCGCTCGTCTGAGAGTGCAAGGATGAGGCTGCCCAGCTYCGGGTGCTTGGCCCGGATGCGTTCTTCACGCTTCGCYTTACGCCGCTCGAACTCGCGCCGCGCTGATGCTCCCGGGGTCCCGGACTCAACGACGTCCACGACAGCGGGCTCGAGCACTCCCACCGCAGCAGGCTCAAGCCCTCCCACCGCACCAGGCTCAAGCCCTCCCACCGCACCAGGCTCAAGCCCTCCCACCGCACCAGGCTCGCGCACTCCCACGGCWGCGGGCTCGACCGGAGTGCTCGCGTCGTGGCTGATGCATCGGACGGTCTTGGTCGTCCGTTCGTAGATCGCCACGGCGCCGGCGGGGAGTTGCGCGCCACAGACCCGGCAGCCGCCGGCGTAGCGCAGCCGCATGCGCTTTTCGTCSATTCCCCCGTCCACGGGATCACCGTATGGTGAACGCTCCCCACGAAGGTGACGAAACGGCACAGGAAGTTGCGTCATACCGCCGCCAGGCGGACGCGCTCAGATGTGTGCAACCGCCCTCGCAAGATGCTGGCGTTAGGTCCCCTGTGATGCCACCGTGTCAGAGAGCGCACCGGCGAGGCTCGCTCGCCAGAAAGGGGCCGATGAGGTGATCGATGCTGCAAAGCAGGTTGCATTCGTCGGAGTCAGCGACCTTGAGGCTGCCGAGCGGTTCTACGGTGACGTTCTTGGCCTCAAGCTTGTCGATGCACGACCGTTCGCACTGGTCTGCGACACGCCCGCGAGCCAGCTTCGCATCACAGCGGTGGCAAAGGTCCGCGCGGCGCCCTACACGGTCCTAGGGTGGGTCGTCGCGGACCTGGAGGGCGAGATCGACCGACTCGCCGCGGCCGGCGTCACTTTCAACCGCTACGACGGCATGGCCCAGGACAACCGGGGAATCTGGACCGCACCCGACAGCGCCCGGGTCGCCTGGTTCCGAGATCCCGACGGGAACAACCTCTCCCTACAGGCCTGAACTCGCTGCAGCAAAGCGTCACACCGCCGCCTGAAGGGGCGCCTGCCGTGTTCCGGACGTGCCGAGTCGACACCGTTGCAAGGGCCAGTTGACTGCGCTCGCTCGGGCCGTCGCGTTACGAGCGCGCCCTCCCGGGCGGCCAATTGGACGTCACCGGTTAGCTCTTTGACCAGCACTCGGCGGACACGATGCAGATCGATGACACACCTTCCGCTTGTGGGTCCGTCACGCGCTACGGTCGGCCTGTGGCCGTGACCAGTTTCTCGACGCCGGCAGGTCGTGGCTTCTCTGACGGGGCCGCCCTGCACGGGCTTGCTGCACTGTCCGGCCCGTACTTGCCGTGGAGTTCGGGYGCGATGCGACCCGCCGGGCTCGTGACCGTGTGCAACGACATCGTCCTGAACGAGCGGCGTCGCATCGTCGAACTGGGCAGCGGCGTCAGCACCGTTCTGCTGGCCCGCCTGCTGCACCAGCGCCCACCGCCCGGTGGCTTCCTCATGGCGAGCGCCGAGCACGACCCGGTCTGGGCCCGGTGGGTGCGCGACCAGCTCGACCGCGAAGGCATCGGGACCGATGTCACGATCGTTCAGGCGCCGTTGGTGCCGCACGCCCGCGCCGACCCCGGCCTCGCTTGGTACGACGAGGCGGCCCTGGCCCAGGGACTTCGCGAAGCGCTACGAGGAGATTCGATCGACCTGCTGTTGGTGGACGGCCCGCCCGCTCATGCCACCGGCCACGGCTTGGCCCGCTACCCCGCCCTGCCGGTTCTCGCAGACCTCCTTACCCCGGGCGCCACCGTCGTTCTCGACGACACCGATCGTCCCGGGGAGCAGGAGGTCCTGCGCCGGTGGGAGCACGAGAGAGGCCTCACCTTCGACCGCAGCCCCGAGCGTGGGGGCGTAGCCGTGGCCCGGATGGCCGCCGAGGGCACGGGCCCCAGCCATGGCTGACCCGACCTCGACGGGCCGGCGGCCGCTCACCATCGCGCGAATCATCGGAGTGCTGGAGCGTGGGGGGGCCCAGCTCTCCGCGCTGCGGCTGTCCGCCGCCCTGCGCTCCGAGGGTTTCGACACCCGCCTGTACGCCGGGGACGCCACCGACGAAGGGATCGCCCTCGCGGCCGCCTTCGACGTGCCCGTCGAGACCTTCGCTCGGGACGCACACCTGCAATGGGTTCCGTCGACCGATTTCGCCGAATGGCTGCGCCCCCGCCTGGCCGACGCCGACCTCGTCCACGCCCACATGTTCGGGGCCTGGTGGGCGGCAGCGGCCGCCGTGCCCGACGGGGTTCCGCTCGTGGCCTCCGAGCACAACGCCATGACATGGCCGTACGGCGACCATGTCGCCCAGGCCCGCGCCGCCGCCGGACGCCTTGCGGCCTTCTTCGCCCACGGCCCCGCCGCCCGCGGCTTCGCCGAATCACTCGGCGTCCCGGAAAGCCGGATGCTCGAGGGACGCTCCATCGTCGACGGCTTCGATGCGCGACCGCTGCCCGGCCTGCCCAGCCCCAGAGTGACCTTCGCCGGGCGCCTCCACCCCGAGAAGGGTGTCGACGTCCTGCTCGAGGCACTGGCCCTGCTCCCCGATCCGCCGACGACGCTCCTCCTCGGAGACGGCCCGCTGCGCGAGTCCCTCACAGCCCGATCGCGCGCCCTCGGCCTGTCCGACCGGGTTCTCCTGCCGGGATGGGTGCGTTCGCCCGGCTCCTACATCTCAGGAGCGAACCTGCACGTCGTCCCGTCCCGCGAGGAAGCCTGGTCCCAGAGCGCCGTCCTCGCCCTGGGCCTGGGGGTGCCCTGCCTTGCCAGCGCCGTCGAAGGGCTGCCCGTCACGTTGGGACAGGGCCGAGGTGTGCTCGTCCCGCCCAAGGACCCCGAAGAGCTCGCCTGCGCCATGGACGAGCTCCTGCACGGGCGGGGGGTACCCGACCCCACACCGGGGCGCGTCTACGCCGCACGCTTCACCCCTGAACAGATCGCGCCGTACTACGCCCACACCTACCGGCAGATCATGCCTGAGCAACCGGCCACCCCACGTAAATCCCACACCTCACCGCAGCGAGCCGCCGACGCACCCGCGTGACACGAACCGGTCGATCGAGCCGTGACCGGCTCACCGCTGCGTCATCCGGCCGCATCAGGGCGCCCACTTTCGGCGCGTCCCAGCCAGAAGGTCGCGGCTGCCGCAAACGTGCTCGGACGCCTTTAGGGTTTGGCAGGCGGGTGTGCGTCCGGTCAGAGGTGGTAGCCAGCAACCGCTTAAGGTCGGGCGCGGGGTGCCCGGTGTACAGCAGGACTTCCTGGAGTTGGTCGGCCAGGTCGCGCATCTCCTCCGGCGCGGCCCGGCTGTGTGCGCCGAACCACAGTTCCCCTCGGGGACTGCTCGAGCACGCGGCGCCAGTAGCCGGTGACGACCCCGGTCGCGAGGCAGTGGAGAATGCAGAGGTGGTTGGGACCTAGTCGGTGCGGTTCGCCCACAGGTGGGTAATGGTGAAAGACGCTCTGGGGGTGCCGAACCCGGGGACTGCGCGTGGCGTCCGGTTCGCCGAGCATCGTGTTCGGCTGACTGATGAGCACGTACTTGGCGACGGCCCGTCCCGGGTGCCTCCGGCGGCCGGGAACCGAACACGGCACGCTCACCCGGGGCGGCGGTCAGCTCCACTTGTTGGTTGGCGGTGTTGCCGAAGAACAGCCCGGGCAAGCCCGGTCGGCCCGGTCGGCCAGGTCGGCCAGGACAGGCAGGGTGCTCATGATCTGGCTGCGTGCATGGGGGTGATGCCGTCGGTGCCTGGTCAGCGGAGGGTGACGCTGGTGATCTGGGCGCGCAGGAACTCGCCGTCGTCCTGACGGCCGGTGCCCGGCCACCAGCCGGCGCTGAAGGCGGCTGGGGTGGTGACGCCGAAGTCGGTGCGTTCGCGCTCCACGGTGACTCCGAACGGGTACCGCGCGAACGGTTGCTCATCCGGGTTGCCCCACCGTTGGATCAGCACCTGGAGCAGCTGGCCGTCCGGGCCGAGGTGCAGCTCGACGCGCTGTTCCTCCATGCCGGCTCCCCAGGTCGCGACGGCGGTGTCCGGTCCGGCGGCGGTCCAGGTTGCGCTTTGAAACGCGGTCGGGACCAACGCGATCTCGGACGCGAGCCGCCCGGCGGCACTGCGGGTCACGTCTGGTCCGTCTGCGGTCACGACGCGCAGCAGGCCCAGCAGCCGCCACCGCATCTGCCCGGTGCCGTCGGCGAGAAGGTCGTACCCGATGACGGGCACACCCACCAGGCGCGCGGTCGCCGCCCAGATGTACCCGCCGGGGTGGGCCACGACCTGGGTGGCGGTGAAGGGACGCCAGGCGCCGATCTTGATGGTGCCGCGCATCGACACCTGCACGGACTGCCAGAGTGGGGTCCCCGCCGCGATGGCGTGGATCAGGTAGCGGCGGGCCGGCTCGGGCAGGTCCTCGACCATCGCGCGATCGAAGGGCGCCGGGTTCGGGGTCGCCGCGCACAGCTGCGCCCACTCTTTCCGCACCCGCCGCGCGGCCCACGGGATGGCTGGTCTGGCGGCCGGCGTGCGATGCGCCGCGGGCGCTACCGCGGTCATCGTGCCCCGGCGGGGAGCTCACCGGTGTCATGCACGTTGTCGGGCCGGAGCAGCGCGCCCTGCTCGTGCTGCCAGAC